>NZ_DS990556.1:554779-610075 GCF_000155635.1 Cyanobium sp. PCC 7001 | reverse complement strand
GCGCCAGAGATCCCGGATGGCCAGGAGCCTGGATCAGGAGGTCCAGCGGTCCATCACGCCGTGCACCACCACCTCACGGCAGAGCACCTGCAGCACCACCACCAGCGGCAGCGCCAGCAGCACCCCGGGCAGACCCAGCAGGGTGCCCAGGCTGAGCTGGGCCATCAACGCCACGGTGGGCAGGAGGTTCACGGTGCGGCTGAGCAGCATCGGCGTGAGCAGGAAGGCCTCGCCGTTCTGGAGCACCAGCCGCAGCACCAGCACCTGCACCACCTTGGTGGGGGACACCAGCAGCGCCACGGCCAGCGGCAGCAACGTGGCGGCGGTGGGTCCGATGGTGGGCACGAAGGTGAGCAGCCCACACACCAGGGCACTGAGCAGGGCCAGGGGAACCTGCAGCAGCACCAGCCCGGCCCAGGTGAGCAGGAACACCGTCACCGCCGAGAGGGTCATCCCCGCCAGCCAGCCGCCCAGCGCCTCGCGACACTCATCCAGCAGGCCCGCCATGGGCTGGCGCCACTTGCGCGGGGTGAGAGCGATCACCAGGCGGCGATGGGTCGCAGGATCGAAGGCCAGCAGGATGGCCAGCAATCCCATGAGCAGCATCTGCACCGTGGTGTTGGCGGCACCGCCGGCCATGCCCAGCAGCTGGGCGCCCAGGGGCTGCAGACCATCCCAGCTGGCGAGGCGTTCCAGGCTCTGGTCCAGTCGCGGCAGCCACGCCACCCGCCCGGCCATGCTGGCCAGGCGGGCTGCCACCTCCGGAATCAGCTGCCCCAGCTGGCTGATCTGCTGCAGCAGCTCGGGCAGCAGCTGCTGACTCAACCACCCGCCCACCAACAGCAGCACCAGCAGCACCAGGGCCAGGGCGGTCGGACGCCTAAGCCGCAGCCGCCGCATCAGCAGGGTGATGGGCACATCCAGCGCCACCCCGAGCACCACGGCGCCGAAGAACACCAGCAGCACCCAGCGCAGCTCCCAGGTGAGCAACCCGAGAACGATCAGGGCGAGGAGCCCGAGCACGGTGCGCCCCTCGATCACTGGTCCGGATCTGTCCTGGCCCGTCACGAGAGGAAGCGCATCGGATCGACGGGGTCAGGCACGCCCGAGTGGCGGCCGTTTCCAGCCATCCAGCACGTCGTGGATCAGCACCTCGCGCACGATCACCTGCAGACAGACGGCCAGCGGCAGGGCCAGCAGCAGACCCAGAGGGCCGAACAGCACGGTGAACAGAAGCTGGGCGGTGAGGGTGAGCCCGGGCAGCAGATCCAGCTGGTGCTGCATCACCGATGGGGTGATGAGGTAGCTCTCCAGGTTCTGAACGCCCACATACAGCAGCAGCACAGCCAGTGCCTTCAGCGGCGAATCGAGCAGGGCGACCGACATTGGGAAGATCGTGCTCAGGGTGGGGCCGATGTTGGGAATGATGTTGAGCAGGCCGGCCAGGACGGCATTGGCGGCCACCAGCTTCACGTCCAGCAGGGAAAGGCCGATGGCGGCGAGCACCCCCACGCAGAGGGAACTGATCAACACCCCTCCCATCCAGGCGCTCAGGGCCTCGCCGCAGTGGATCAGAACCCTGCGGAAGCGGCGCCGGTAGAAGGACGGGATCAACAGCACGGCGATTTCGCGGTAGGCCACCGGTTGCACCGTGATCATCAGGGCCACGGCCACCACGAACAGCAGCTGCACCAGCCCGGAGCCGATGCCGCCGGCCAGACCGAGCAGTTGCAGGGCCCCGCCCCGGAGGTTCTCCGTGGTTCCACTGCTGAACAGGCCTTCCCTGAGCCAGTCGAGGCTGCCGTCGCTGCGGCCGTAGAGCATCTGGCTGGCGCCGGCGATCCAGCCCCGCATCAGGCTCAGCAGCGTGGCCGCCGCCGCCGGCAGCTTGGCCACCAGCTCGGCGAACTGGTCGATGAACGGGGGGATGACGGCCGTGGCGAGGATGGCCGCCACCACCGAGACCAGGCCCAGGCTCAGCAGCACCGCCAGGGGACGGCCGCAGCCGAGCCGCTGACGCACCCAGCCCACGAGGGTGCACAGCGCCATGGCCAGCACCACCGCCGCGAACAGGGTCATCAGGCTCTGGCGCAGGCTCCAGAGCAGCAGCAGCGATGCCGCCAGGGCCAGCAGCCCCAGCCATTGGCCGAATCGCAAGACCTCAGCCCTCGCTCGTGGCCTCGCTGGCGTCGCCATCGTTCTGGCCGGAGAAGCCAAGGTCGTGGCTGTCGGCGTAGCGCTGGGCGAAGCGCATGAAGCGTTCGAAATCGGCCGTGCTCTTCCATGTGTAGGTGGCCTCGATGGCGCTGGCCTTGCCGTTCACAAACCGTGCCTTCACCTCGCGGGTCACCAGCTCGCCTTCCTCATCCACCAGGAACATGCCGGTGATGTCCCCCATGCTTTCGGGCGCGAGGGCATCGGGCTCCTCGAACACGAACATGGCCTGACCGGTGCGTCCATCGCGGGAGCGGGTGAGGCGAATGTCGGGTACGACCGGTTCGTCCACACCACGGAAGAACTGAATGGCAGCACCCATGGGTGAGAGGCAAACGTCGATCCTAGGCAGAGGCCTCCGGAACGTCTCTCGCCGGGGCCTGTGGTGCCTGACATAGTGGGCCCCTGCGGGCTCAGCACAGACACGGTTTCATGCTCTCCGGTCCACCGGTCTCCGCCAATGCCAGTCCTGAAGCGCTGCTCGAACGCTTTCAGACGGCCAGCCCCCGCCAGCGTCGCTCCCTGCTGAAGCCGCTGCAGGAGCGGGCCGCGGACCTGCGCCCGCTGATCCTCGACCACCTGGCCGGCCTCGACGCCACAGGGGATGACTGGGCCGCGGGGGCCCTGATCCAGCTGCTCCTGGCCGCAGACGGACCGGAGGCCGAAGCCTTCCTGCAGCGCTACCCCGATGGCTGGCTGGCCACCACCAGCGCCTGTGGTCTCGCCTACGCCCCGCTGCAGCAGCACCTGGCCCGGCAGCAGTTCGAGGACGCCGACCGGCTCACCAGCGCCCTGCTGCGGGAGCTGGCAGGAGCGGACGCCGTGCGGCGCGGCTACGTGTACTACAGCGAGGTGGCGGCGATGCCGGCGGCCGATCTCGATGCCCTCGACCGCCTGTGGGTCTGCTACTCGCGCGGTCGGTTCGGCTTTTCCGTGCAGGGCAGGCTGCTGAAGGCCTGCAATGGCCGATGGGAGCAGCTCTGGCCCCGGCTCGCCTGGAAGGAAGGAGGGCGCTGGACCCGCTACCCCGGTTCCTTCCAGTGGTCGATCGAGGCGCCGGAAGGTCACATGCCATTGGTGAACCAGCTGCGGGGGGTTCGGTTGATGGACGCTCTGCTGCAGCACCCCGCACTGCAACAACGCATCAACGCCCCCGGCCCCTGATCGCCACCCGGCCGGCGTCGGCGTAGGGTCGACGTGGGACCTGAAGATTGCGGCTGATGGCCCTGCGCTGGTCAGATTTCATCACCCCGTCCACTCTGCAGCTGGCGCCACTGGTGGAACTGCTGCTCGAGCCGATCCGCTGCCTGAGGCAGCAGGCCCAGGTGCAGCTGGGTCTGCAGGAAGCCCTGGTCAACGCCGTACGCCACGGCAACGGCTGCGATCCGGGCAAGTGCCTCCGGATCCGCCGCATCGAGACGCCGCGCTGGGTGGTGTGGCAGGTGCAGGACGAAGGCTGCGGCGTGCCCGCCACCGCGCGCCGGGCCCGGCTGCCCGAAGCCCTCGATGCCCCCGATGGCCGCGGGCTGTTCCTGATCCACCACTGCTTCGACGACGTGCGCTGGAGTGCCAGAGGCAATCGGCTGCAGCTGGCCGTGAAGCGCCAGCGCCTGGCCTCTCCCCTCAGCGCCCGTGGCTGGGGCAGCCCGGATCGCTGATCTCGGCCCGCAGCCAGGCCAGGGCGTGCTCCACCAGCTCGGCGGCTTCCTGACGTGCCGGTCCGATCCCACTCTGCCGGGGGTCATCGGCAGCGAGAAGCTGCACCAGGGCGGCGGCCAGTTGTTCGGCGCCGCGTCGGGCCCGCTGGGTCTTGAGGGCATGCCAGTCGCGGTCGTTGATGACGAGCAACCGGTGGAGCTGCCTGGCCTGGTCGGCGGCTCCCTCCGGCCAGGCCCTCGTTGACGTCTGGGTCGGCTGTGTTCGCGGGGTTGGCTGGGTCGGCGATGTCGGCAGCTGCGGCACTGGACGAATTGCCCCGGAGAGGTCCATCCTGACGGTTCCTGCGCCGCCATGGGCCCCGTGCCGTGAAGCGGGTCACCTCCAAGTCCTCCCGCGTCGGCGCCGCGTCGCGGCGTCCCGTCGGCGTGCTGCATCACCTCGACGGGCTGCTGACCCTGGCCTCGCTGGCCTCCCACAGCAGCGGTGCCCCGGGGCGACGTCAGAAGCAGCGCCTGGCCCTGGCCCAACGCCTGCTCGACCCGCTGCCAAAGGAGCTGGCTCCAGCGCTGCGGATCGAGACGGTGTTCTGGCGCATGCTGCGCTGGGGCACCCTCGGCCTGGTGCTGGCCTGGTGGCTCAGGCCTTGAGCGGTTCCCCCTGCCGGAAGGCCCGGTGCCTCGGGGCTGCGGTGCCTCAGGGCTGCGGTGTCTCAGTGCTAGCTTCTGCGCTGCGGAAGCGGCTGGATCGCCATGGGGCTGTTCGATTCCAGAGACCGCTTTCTGGCCTTCTGTGAGGTGTTCCAGAGCCTCACCAATTCCCAGTGCCTGCAGGACCTGTTTGCCCTCTATTGCCACGGGCCGAAGCCGGGATACTTTCTTGAATTCGGACTCGCAAACGGCACCCAGCTCTCCAATACGCTGCTGCTGGAACTGATGGGTTGGAAGGGGCTGGGTGGAGAGCCCAACCCCCTGCTGCGCAAGGCAGCTGAGGCGCGGCGCTCCATCCCCGTTGTGGGGGAAGCGCTCTATTCCCGTACGGGTGAGACCCTGCAATTCGCCTGCAATGGGCTTTACGGAGGGCTGGACGAGACGTCCGAGCTGCGGATCAGCGAAGCCCGCTCCGGATTCACCGAAACCCTCGACGTTCCCACGATCACGCTGGGGGATCTCCTGCAGCGCGAGGGCGCACCCAAGGTGATTGATTATTTCTCCCTCGATGTCGAAGGAGCGGAGATGCTGGTGCTGAGCCATCTTCCCCTCGATGCCTTCACATTTCGCTGTTTCACGGTGGAACACAATTTCTCGGCCGAGCGGCCGAAGATTCACCGGCTGATGGTGGAGCAGGGGTTCCGCCGCGTGTTCAGGGAGCTGAGCGGCCATGACGACTGGTACGTGAACACGGCCGTCCGGTTCCGGGGATGGCCAGCCCGGCTGCTGCGACGCCTCGATGACGAGCGCGGCCGCCTGCACCTGGCTCGCCTGCAGCACAAGGTGATGGCCGATCCCGATCGGGCGATTGCGGGCCTCTACGCCACCCTGTTCTCACGGGCCCGCCCCCACCCGCGCGGTTTCCTCGAGCTCTCGGCCCTGCTGCGCTCGGCGGGCCGGCTGGATGAGGCCCGCGCCATCCTGCTGAGGGGCACGGCACTCCATCCCACCAATGCCCGCCTCCAGCGCCAGCTGGGCGAGCTGGGCCCGCCTGGAACGGCCGGCACCGCCCAGGCGGCCGCCGTGGGTCAAGAGGTGTAACGCTCCAGCAGCTCCGGTATCAACGGCTACAGAGTGGCAGGAGACTGAAGAGAGATCCAGGAGCCCTGCCATGGCTGCCTCCAAGCTCCACCTGCCCGCCAATGCCGCCCGCCAATGCCGCCCGCCAGGCCGGTCCAGGGCGGGAGTTTCTGGCCTGGGCCGTTCATCATCAGCGTGACCAGCGCCGCCATGGCGCCGAGCTCGCCCAGATCACCGAGCACCACGACCTGAACCCCGCGGGTGATGCCACGCATCAGCTCCAGGCCTGGGCCGTGCGCCAGGCCCATCACAAACACCTCCACGACAGCGCCATCGCCCAGGTTCGCCATCACTCCGGCTGAGCTGACCAACGCTCCAGCCCCTGCCGGTGGATGGGCTGCAGCATGCTGAGCAGCACGGCGCGCTCGGCGCCGGGCTGCTGGGGCAACCCCCGGTGCACACCGTGCTGCATGGCGATCACCAGATCGCCGGTGGCGCAGAGCACCGGCACGGCGATCTGGCCCGGCAGCAGAGCGCAGTCATCGGGGCGCCGTCCGTGGGCGCGGCTGTGCCAGCGGTTGAGCCAGCGCCGCCAGAACCAGCGATGGGAGCCGGGCACGTAGCAGAACGGTCCCTGAGCCAGGCTGCCCACATCGCTGAGATACAGGAAGGCCTTGGCCTTCATGCCGCCGCCGTCGGTGTGGAAGCCACGGGTGTTGAGCACACCCCGGTTCACGTAGAGGTTGCGGGCCTGCACCTGGAAGGGTCGACCGAAGGCCTGATCGAGCAGCCTGATCACCAGCCCTTCGGCCAGGGCGTTGACGACCTGCGCGGAGGCCTCGGGGATGAGCTTCTCGGGATGGAACACATCCAGCATCCCCGCATCCTCATTGGCGCGGATGCTGATCACGGCCTTGCTGGCCCCCACGAGGGCGCGATACCCGCGAATCGCACGACGCTTGCCGCGGTTGATCAGCACCGAGGCGGCGGGATCCCCCGCCTTCCCATGCCGGGCCAGATGCCAGGCGCTGTCCACGACCCGGCCGAGGTTCTGAAGCTGCCCACGATCAGCTGCGGAGCGCAGGATCAGCAGCCCATGGCGCCGGAGCTGCAGGGCCGCCCGCCGCTGCAGCTCCGGCTTGCCCGCGAGTGCGGCGGCGTCGAAGCTGAGGGGGGCGAGAAGCCCATCCAAGCGAGTACCCTCCAGCATCCGCGGGGGTGCCGGAGGGAGTGGCGCGAGCAGTGGAGCCAGGAGGGGACGGCGAGCCAGGGTCTGTCCCCCAACGATCATGCGTCGTAGTACATCACGAATTCATGCGGATGGGGACGCTGGCGCAGCTGCTGCACCTCTTCGTACTTGAGAGCGATCCAGTTGTTGATGAAGTCCTCCGAGAACACCCCACCTTCCATCAGGTAGTGCTTGTCGGCATCGAGTGCTTCGAGCGCACCGTTGAGGGAGGCGGGCACGGTGGAGATCTTGGCCAGCTCCTCGGCGCTGAGCTCGAACAGGTCGACGTCGGTGCCATCGCCCGGATCGATCTGGTTCTTGATGCCGTCGATGCCGGCCATCAGCATGGCCGCGAAGCCCAGGTAGGGGTTGGAGAGAGCATCGCCGGAGCGGAACTCGAGGCGCTTGGCCTTCGGGCTCGGACCCGTGAGCGGAATGCGCACGGCGGCTGAGCGGTTGCCCTGGGAGTACACCAGGTTCACCGGAGCTTCGAAGCCGGGCACCAGCCGCTTGTAGCTGTTGGTGGTGGGGTTGGTGAAGGCCAGGAAGCTGGGGGCGTGCCTGAGCAGACCGCCGATGTACCAGCGGGCGGTCTGGGAGAGGTTGGCGTAGGTGCCCTCACCGAAGAACAGGGGGTTGCCGGCTTTCCACAGGCTCTGGTGCACGTGCATGCCGGTGCCGTTGTCGGCGAACACGGGCTTGGGCATGAACGTGGCCGTCTTGCCGTACTTCTTGGCGACGTTGCGGACGACGTACTTGTAGATCATCACGTTGTCCGCGGCGCTGATCAGCTCGGCGAACTTCATGCCCAGCTCGTGCTGGGCCGTGGCCACCTCGTGGTGGTGCTTCTCGATCGGCACCCCAAGGGAGGCCATGGTGAGGATCATCTCGGTCCTCATGTCCTGCAGGGTGTCGTTCGGCGACACCGGGAAGTAGCCCTCCTTCAGCTGGATCTTGTAGGCGAGGTTGCCTCCCTCCTCAAGGCGGGCGGTGTTCCAGGGGGCCTCGATCGAATCGACGCTGTAGAAACTGCTGCCACTCCCGGAGGTGTAGCGCACGTCGTCGAAGACGAAGAATTCAGGCTCGGGGCCGAAAAACGCCGTATCGGCGATACCCGTGGAGGCCAGATACTCCAGGGCCTTCTGGGCCAGGGCCCGGGGGCAGCGGCCGTAGGGCTGGCCGCTGCGGGGCTCCTGGATCGAACAGATCAGGCTGAGGGTCTTGTGGCTGTAGAAGGGGTCGATCCAGGCGGTCTTCGGATCGGGCACCATGGCCATGTCCGACTCGTTGATCGCCTTCCAGCCGCGGATGGAGGAGCCGTCGAACGCCACACCGCTGGTGAAGGCGTCTTCATCGATCAGTTCCTTGCAGACCGTGAGGTGCTGCCATTTGCCGTGCAGGTCGACGAACTTGAGGTCAATCAGCTCGATGCCCTCGTCCTGGATCTGACGGAGGACGTCCTGGGCTGTGTGGGCCATGACGAGAATGGATTGGGTGCCGCCCCGAAGTCGGCGTGAGCGGACGGTACGGAGACCCCTGGGGAGCGCCGTGTAGCGGTTGTGACCGAACAGCCGCGGAGGTTTGCGTAACTGTTTCTCTCAAATCCGCCAGATCGCACCGCCAGCCTGGGATCTGGCCGGTCGCAAGTGCTAGCTTCCGCGCCAGGTGCGTCGAATTCTTCCAGCCATGCGCGATGCCATCACCGGTCTGATCGGCCGCTACGACCAGCTGGGCCGTTATCTCGACCGTGAAGCCATCGATCGCATCACGGCGTACTACGCCGAGGCGGAGCTGCGGCTGAAGGCCGTGGAACTGATCAACCGGGAAGCCGCCGCCATCGTGCGCGAGGCCTCCCAGCGCCTGTGGCTGGGTGATCCCGAGCTGATCCTTCCCGGTGGCAACGCCTACACCACCCGCCGGCTGTCCGCCTGTCTGCGGGACATGGACTACTTCCTCCGCTACGCCAGCTATGCCTTGATGGCCGCGGACGCGACCATCCTCAACGAGCGGGTGCTGAACGGGCTCGATGACACCTACAAGAGTCTGGGAGTGCCCACCGGCCCCACGGTGCGCAGCATCGCCCTGCTGGCCGATGTGGTCTGCGAGCTGCTCAGCGCCGAGGGCATGAACGATCCCGCGGCTCTGGCCTCCGTGGTGCGTCCGCCCTTCGAGCACCTCTGTCGGGGTCTGGCCGCCAGTGATGTGCGCGCCCGCTGAACAGCGCGGCCGCCGCTCCGGTCCGTAGGCTGCCGGCCAGCGGAGTTGAGTCCGACACCCATGCCTCCGCCGCCGATTGCGCGGCACCGGGCTCCCCTCCCCCTTTCCCCTCCACGTCCTCAGGCTTTTGTCCGCGCCGCACCCCGTCAACAACGCCCACCGCCGCGCCCTTGGGCCC
Organism: Cyanobium sp. PCC 7001; assembly: GCF_000155635.1. NCBI lineage: Bacteria > Bacillati > Cyanobacteriota > Cyanophyceae > Synechococcales > Prochlorococcaceae > Cyanobium > Cyanobium sp. PCC 7001. Next base: position 600,852 of record NZ_DS990556.1, on the reverse strand, counting down.
ATCGCCACCCCCGATCGGCTGCTGCTGGGTCCCGGGCCCTCCAATGCCCATCCCACGGTGCTGCAGGCGTTGGCCCGCAACCCGATCGGCCATCTCGATCCGCTCTACGTGGAGCTGATGGGGGAGGTGCAGGAGCTGCTCCGCTACGCCTGGCAGACGGACAACCGCCTCACGATTCCCATGAGCGGCACGGGCAGTGCCGCCATGGAGGCCACCCTGGCCAACACCATCGAACCCGGCGACAAGGTGCTGGTGGCGGTGAAGGGCTATTTCGGCCTGCGTCTGGCGGACATGGCGGGCCGCTACCGCGCCGAGGTGGTGACGATTGAACGTCCCTGGGGCGAGGCCTTCACCCTCGAGGAGATCGAGGCGGCCGTGAAGCAGCATCGACCGACGGTGCTGGCCCTGGTGCATGCCGAAACCTCCACCGGCATCCGCCAGCCCATGGAGGGCATCGGTGAGGTGTGCAGGACGCACGGCTGCCTGCTGCTGCTGGACACGGTGACCTCCCTCGGGGCCGTGCCGGTGCATCTCGATGCCTGGCAGGTGGATCTGGCCTACAGCTGCAGCCAGAAGGGCCTGAGCTGCCCGCCCGGACTCGGTCCGTTCACGATGGGTCCCCGCGCCGAGGAGAAGATGCGGCGGCGCGAGGGCAAGGTGCCCAACTGGTATCTCGACGTGACCCTGCTCAACCAGTACTGGGGCAGCGATCGGGTGTACCACCACACCGCGCCGGTGAACATGAACTTCGGCATGCGGGAGGCCCTTCGCCTCCTTGCCGAGGAGGGCCTCGAGAACGCCTGGGCCCGGCATCAGAGCAATGCCGAACGGCTGTGGGCGGGCCTGGAGGATCTTGGCCTGGAACTCCATGCGCCTGAGCACCTGCGGCTTCCCACGCTCACCACGGTGCGCATACCGGAGGGTGTCGACGGCAAGGCCTTCTCCCTCCACCTGCTCAACCGGCACGGCATCGAGGTGGGAGGCGGTCTGGGGGCCCTGGCCGGCAAGGTCTGGCGGATCGGCCTGATGGGCTTCAACAGCCGTCCGGAGAACGTGGACCGCCTGCTCGAGCTGTTCCGAACCGAGCTGCCGGCCTTCAGGCCTGGGGCTGGCTCCCGCCAGGCGGCTGCCGTCGCTGTCTGAACCAGGCCTTCAGCAGCTCTCCGGCCTGCTCGCCTGCCAGCCCGCCCACCACCCGCATGTGGTGATGGGCACTGGGGTGGCGCACCAGATCCAGGCAGCTGCCCACGGCGCCGCGCTTCGGATCGGGGGCGCCGTACACCAGGGTGCCGATCCTGGCCTGCACGAGGGCACCCGCGCACATCGGACAGGGCTCCAGCGTCACCAGCAGGGTGCAGCTGTTGAGGCGCCAGTCGCCGAGCAGCTGGCTGGCCTGGCGCAGCGCCACCAGCTCGGCATGGCCCAGGGGATCCTGTTGCCGCTCGCGGCGGTTGCAGCCCCAGCCGATGCAGCGCCCGTGCTGATCGAGAACCGCTGCAGCCACAGGAATCTCACCGTCCTCTCCCACCCGTTGCGCACAGCGCAGCAGCCGCTCCATCCAGCGGGCCTGCACCGCCTGGAGCGCGGCTGGCTCCGGCCCTTGCGGCCTGTCGATCCCCTGCCCCACGGCCACCCCGGCGATGCTGGAAGCCCGGTTCGGGCTCACAAGGGAGAATGGTGCCATTCGATCGTCCGTCGTTGGCAACCGCGCCACCATCCCCGTGGGACGCCCCACCTCTGCCGTTTGCCAGCCCGCACCATCCCGATGCTCGCCTGAGGCAGTTTCTGGAGCAGGCCAGCGAGCGGCTCTGCGCCTGGCTGGGTTCGGCGGCAAGCCGTTCGCCGCTGCCTGGCCTGAGTGTGCTGCCGGAGGTGGAGCCCCAGCGGCAGGGTCTGGATCCAGGCGGCCTGCTCGCCGATCTGCAACTGGTGATGGATGGGGCCTACAACCCCAGCCATCCCGGTGCGCTGGCCCATCTCGATCCACCCCCACTGCCCGCCTCCATCGCCGCGGATCTGATCTGCGCCGGACTCAACAACAACCTGCTGGCGGAGGAGCTCTCCCCCAGCCTCTCGCGTCTGGAGCGCAACCTGGCGGCCTGGCTGGCCCGGCAACTGGGCCTGGGGGACAGTTGCGGCGGCGTGGCGGCGAGCGGCGGCACCCTCGCCAACCTGATGGCGCTGGTCACGGCGCGCATCCACGCCGGTCTCGGCAGCTGCCCGGAGGCGGTGGTGGTGGCCAGCGCCGACGCCCACGTGTCCCTGCGCAAGGCCGTGACGGTGATGGGCCTGCCGCCCACCGCCCTGCGCCCCATCCCCACCGCGGCGGATGGCGGCATGGATGGGGCCCTGCTGGAGCGGGAGCTGGAGCAGCTGGGCGCCGCTGGCGTTCCCGTGGTCGCGGTGGTGGCCACGGCCGGCACCACGGTGCGTGGGGCGGTGGACCCCCTGGCCCCGGTGGCCGAGCTGTGCCGGCGCCATGGCCACTGGATGCATGTGGATGGGGCCATCGGCGCGGTGTTCGCCCTCAGCTCCCGCCACCGCCACCGGGTGGCGGGCCTGGAGCTGGCCGACTCGGTGACCATCAACCCACAGAAGCTGCTGGGGATCACCAAGACCTCCTCGCTGCTGCTGCTGCGCCAACCCAGGCACCTCGAGCGGGCCTTCGGCACGGGCCTGCCGTACATGGAACCCAGCTGGGGTGGGGGCCACGGCGGTGAATGGGGGCTGCAGGGCACGCGGCCCGCTGACATCCTCAAGCTCTGGCTCGGGCTGCGTCAGCTCGGGCTCGATGGCATCGAGGCGGTGCTCGATGGGGCGATCCAGCGGCGCCGGATGCTGGAGACCCTCCTCTCCTCCCTGCCTGAACTCGAGCTCAGGGGGGGGCGTTGTCATCTGCTCGCCTTCACGCCCCGCGGTCTCGCCAGCGAGGAGGCCGATCGCTGGAGCCAGGCCACGCGCCAGCAGCTGCTGAACCACCAGCTGATGCTGTCGCGGCCCCTGCATGGAGGGCGCCATCACCTCAAGGCGGTTCTGGGCAATCCCCACACCACGGCCACGGAACTGGAACAGCTGCAGGTGGTGGTGGCAGGCTCTCTGAGGGATCTCCCCCGCCCCATTCAGCCCTCTGTCCGCCGCTCTGTACGCCGATGACGCCCGAAGCGAACCGCCGTGGCCGCCTGGTGGCCATCGTCACCGGAACCATCTCGATCCTGGTGGGCGTGCTCTACCTGGGCCTCATCCTCGTGCTCGACAGCCGGGGGCCGCTCCAACCGCCGCCGCCGGAAGCCCTGCTCAGTTCTGGGGGCGGGGCGGCAGCTGCCGTTCCTTCCTCTGCAGCGGTTCCACCACCCGTCTGAAGGCCACCGCCAGGAACTGCTGCAGCGCGCCCTCCCTTCGGCCCAGGTCGTAGTGCTGCTGCACCACATCCTGGATGCCGCCGTCGCCCCAGTCCTGGTCGCGCTCGAAGTAGGTGATGAAGCTCTGGCCAGCCACCCGGGTGAGCCAGGCCGCACTCACCGCCTGAATCGCCCGGCCCACCACCAGGGCCGGCAGTGAAAGGCTGAGCGCCGCACTGAGCAGTCCCACCCCTCCCTTCACCAGACCCAGACCGGCCAGGGTGCGCCCCACCGAGAGGGCCAGGTCCTGGGCCGTGGCGCGGCTGAGGGTGACGCCATAGACACGGCCGATCTCCACCACCATCTGGGCGTTGACGGCCGCCGCCCCCAGCAGATCGATGCCGGGCAGGGGAGTGACCGCCAGCACGCCGGCGCCGATCCACATGTAGCGGTCCACGATCCGGGCGGCATCGCCTCGCCGCTGCTCCCCCAGCAGCTGGCGGCTCGCCTCCCCCAGCTGCCGGCACTGCAGCAGCAGGTTGTCGGCGATCAGGTCCTCGCCTTCGGCATGGAGCACGGCGGCGATGCGCAGCAGGAGCCGCTCCACCTCCGGCTCCGGCTGGTGGGGCTGGCCACCCGGCATCGGTACGCTCTGGGGGGAAGCGCTGGCAGGGATGACATCCTCTGGCGCCAGCCTGGAGCCACAGCGGCGCCGCAGCAAGGCCAGCAGCCGCTGCTCCTCCTGCTCCCCCCGCAGATCACACTTGTTGAGCACCAGCAGCAGCCGCTTGCCGAGGGCCGCGAGCGCTTCGAACACCTGGTACTCCGCGGCCCGCAGATCACCGTCCACCACCAGGAGCAGCAGATCCGCGCGGCTGGCCTGGGCCCGGGCCAGCCGTTCGCGCTCCGCCCCATCCACGCCGGCCTCGAGGATTCCGGGGGTGTCCACCAGCCACACCGCCCGCTGCAGCCCCTGCAGGCGCAGCCGGTAACGGCTGCTGCGTCCGGTGGCCCCCATGGGCGCCCCCACACGGCCCACGAGCCTGCGCAGCAGGGCGCGGATCAGGGAGGTCTTGCCGGCTGAGCCCGTGCCGAACACCACGATCACCAGATCGCCCCGCTCCAGTTCCGCGGCCATCCGCTGCTGCTGCTGGCGCAGGGCCTCCCGCTCCACCGCATCCCGGACCCGTTCGAGGGTCTGGTCGATGCCCTCAAGCTGGCGCGCCGCCGCCTCCCGGCGGTTGTCCGGCGGCGCCGGCGGCTGGGCCGGGAGGCGACCGCCGGGACGGTTCCCGGGCCGAAGACTGCGCAGCCAGGGCCAGGCCAGCTGGGCCAGCAGCAGGGCTGCCCCGGCCATGAGCAGGAACACCACAGGCCCCACCAGGCCGTAGGGAAGGATGGCGCTGAGCTGCCACACCAGCTGGTTGACGGCCTGCAGCACCAGGCCCACCACCATCAGGGCCAGCAGCAGGGCAGCAGCGGCGATCCAGAGGCGGGTGCGGGTGTTCACCGCTCAGGAACCCGTGGCCCGCATGATGTCGCCCCAGAGCCCCGCGGCCACGGCGCTGGACCCCTTCGTCGGGCTGTTGTCGTCGTTGCCGAGCCAGACGCCCATCACCCAGTGGCGCTGCGGCGCATAGCCGATGAACACGAGATCGCGGTTGTCATTGCTGGTGCCGGTCTTGCCCCCCTCGCGGCCACCCAGGCGGGCGGCCCGGCCGGTGCCGCTGGTCACCACGGCTCTCAGCAACTGCTGCATGGCCTCAGCCGTCTTGGCGGTCACCACCCGGCGGCCGGGGCTGACCGTGGACGGACTGGCGGCCTCCTCCTGCCGGCATTGGGCACTCTCCTTGCCGCGGCAGGTCTCGGCATCCACCAGCCGCCGGATGGTGGTGGGTGGATGCCAGACCCCATCGTTCGCCACGGCGCCATAGGCGGCGGTGAGCTCCAGCAGGGTGGTTTCGCTCTGGCCGAGCACGAGGCCGGGCACCGCCGCCAACGGGCTGGTGATGCCCAGATCCCGGGCCTGTTGCACCACCGCATCGAGGCCCACCTTCTGGGCCGTGCGCAGGGCGGCGGTGTTGCTGCTGGTGGCGAAGGCCGACACGAGCGAGAGGTTGCCGCTGCAGTCGCTGCTGAAGGTCTGCCCCCGCCAGCGCAGCTGGGCGCAGCTCACCGGATCAGCGGGCCTGGCACCGCGGCCCAGGGCCGCCAGGTAGGGGAAGAGCTTGAAGGCGCTGCCCAGCGAACGCACGGCCATGGTGGCCCGGTTGAACTGGCTCTGCTGGTAATCGCGGCCGCCGGCGATCGCCACGATGCCGCCGTTGCGCACATCCAGGATCACCACCGCCCCCTCGGTGATGTTGAGGCCCCGGCTGCTGTTCAGCCGCTGCCGCAGCAGCCGCTCCACCTGGGCCTGCACGCGGGGGTCGAAATAGGTGTCGATCAGAAAGTTGCCCTCCGCCGCCACGGCCGGCCCCACCTGGGCGGCCAGATCGCGGCGCACCTGATCGGTGTAGAAGGGAGCGCCGCGCAGCTCGGCGGCGCGCTTGCAGGCCTCGGGAGCCAGCTTGATCGGACTGCGCCGGGCGGTGCGGCCCGCATCGGCGTTGAGGCGGCCGGTGTCCACCATCTTCAGCAGCACGGCGTTGCGCGAATCCAGGGCCGCCTGGGGATCGAAGCAAGGGTCGTAGCCATTGGGGGAGGGCAGCAGACCCACCAGCAGGGCCGCCTCCTGCAGTTCCAGCTTGGCCGCGGGCTTGCCGAAGTAGTGGCGGGCAGCGTCCTCGAAGCCCCAGCCCACCCCCAGGTACACCCGGTTGAGGTAGCTGAGCAGCAGGTCGTGCTTGCTGAAGCGGGCCTCCAGCTGCAGGGCCACCAGCAGTTCCCGCCACTTGCGGGCGAGGGTCTCCCCCTGGCCCACCTGGTCGGGATAGAGGCTGCGGGCGAGCTGCTGGGTGAGGGTGCTGCCACCCTCGAGCACCCGCCCGCCCAGCAGGTTGGTCACCAGGGCCCGGGCGGTGCCCACCGGGTCCACTCCGGGATGCCACCAGAAGCGGGCATCCTCACTGGAGAGCAGGGCATCGACGAGCACGGCCGGGTAGTCGTTCAACCCCGCCAGTTCCCGGTGCTCCAGGCCCTGCACCGAGTTGATCGGCTTGCCCTGGCGGTCGTAGAGGGCCAGGGGGCCCCGCACGGTTGCCAGGCTGCCGCGGATGGGGCTCTGCAGCACCGAGAGGGCCAGCAGAGCCACGCCGCCGGCGCTGAGGCCGGCCAGGGCCAGGGACGCGCCGCGCACGATCCTCTCCAGTTGCGGCCGTGGCCGCTGCTGGAACTCCAGTTCCGGCAGCCCCGGCTGGTGGCTGGGACCGAAGCGCACGGTGTCGCCGTCGCGCAGCATCAGCTGCTGCACCCTGCGGCCACGCCACCAGAGCCCATTGGTGGAACCGCGGTCGCTGAGCAGCCAACCCGTGGCCCGCCGTTCCAGCAACGCGTGCTGACGGCTCACGGCGGGATGGTTGATCGGAATCTGCACATCCCCCTCCCGCCCGATGCGGTAGGCCCCGCTGTGGATCGCCACGGACCGGCTGCCCTGGCCCGGCAGATGGAGCAGCAGCTGGGCCTGGCCCGGTTGGCGCCAGCGTCGCCAGCGCTGACGCAGCAGCTCAAGCGCGACGGGGGCCATGGTTTCCGAACAGATCGATCACGAAGCAGAGCACGGCCAGGTTGATGGCCACATCGGCGAGGTTGAACACGGGAAAGCTCAACGGCACGAAGGAGAGGAAGTCCACCACAGCCCCGAGCCGCCAGCGGTCGATGCCATTGCCCACCGCGCCCCCCAGCAGGAAGCCGAGCGCCAGGCTCCGGGCCAGGCTCAGCGCCCGCTGGCGCCCGATCCACACCGCAACCCCGAGGCCCACAACCAGGCTCACCACCCCCAGCACCTCGGTGTGGCCGGTCAGGAGGCTGAAGGCCGCACCGGTGTTCCAGGTGAGCAGCAGCTCGAGGAGTCCGGGCAGCAGGGGTCGGGGCACGCCGGGTGGCAGGGCCTGCACGGCCCAGGCCTTGCTGACCTGATCCAGCAGCACCACCAGGGCGGCCAGCAGATAGCTGCGCCTGCGGCCGGCACTCACGAGGGCACCAGCAGCAGACGCCGCAGCACCAGGGCCGTTGTCGCCACGGCGCAGCAGAGCAGCAGCTGGGGCAGCAATGGCCCCACGGAATAGCTCATCAGCAGCGGCAGAACGCCGCCAGGCCAGCGGCCGGCCAGGGCACCGAGCAGGAGGTTGAGGGCCCCACACACCTGAATCACCACCAGGCCGGTCACGCTCGCGAGGGTGAGGTTGAGCACATCGTTCATGCCGCGTTGACGGGCGAGCCTGCCCGTGAGCCAGGCGGCGGGAAGAAAGCCCGCCAGGTAGCCGAAGCCCGGGTCCAGCAGGTAGGCCGCTCCTCCGCCACCATGGAACACCGGAAGCTGGAACAGGCCCAGGCTGAGGTAGGCCACCGCCGCCAGGATGGCGCTGCGGGGGCCGCAGACCAGGGCGGTGAGCAGCAGAGCCGGCACCTGCAGCGTGATCGGCAGGGGCGTGAGGGCCCAGCCACCGGAGGCCTGGGGAAGGGGGAGGGCAGCCTGGATCAGGCCACCCACCAGGATCAGCAGCAGGCCGGCAACCGCTCCACTCCAGTTCGCTAGAGCCCGCAAAGCGTCCGTGCCGGTCAGGGGCCAGTTTGCCGCGCCGCCGTCCCCGGCCGCCACCGTTGGGTTGAATGGGGCTGCTGCCTCTGCCCATGCCACCCGTTCCATCACCCACCGGCCCTTCGGAGCCGAGCCCGACCAGCGGCGAAGACGGCTCCCCCAGCCCCGAGCAGGCCGGCATGGCACCGCAGGAGGCGGTGAGGGCCTGGCGCGTCGGTGATCAGGTGAGCCTCCAGCGCACACCGCGCTATCTCAAGACAGCCGATCCGATGCCCATGCTGCGGCCGCCCGATCTGGTGGGGATCGATGAGGTGGGCACGGTGGTGGGCCTGCGGGCCCTGGGCCAGCTGGCCGTGCGATTCCGGCGCGGCACCTTTCTGGTGGAAGCGGAAGCCGTGAGCGCTGCGTCCGGATCCGAAGGGTCCGATTCCGAAGGGAAGGATGGGGCCCAGGGTTGAGCCGAGCAGCTGAACAGCCTGAGCCGAGCTGCCTTGGCGGATCTGGAATCTGCCTTGACCCTGGCCTCAGGCCCGGCTGGAGCTGGGCCGCAGCCCCTTGAGGCCGCTGAGGAACATCGGCACGAAGGTCTCGAAGAACTGGGCCGGTTCCTGCTCCCACACCCGGCGCGCCGCCAGGAAGCGGGATTTCTGCAGATCCGGTGCCAGCAGCGTCTGGGGCAGACGCTCCAGCAGGTAGGCCGGACGCTGCCAGGCGGGAATGGTGTTGGCGATGTCCACCAGGCTCGCCAGCCTTCGCAGCTCTGCCCCGGCGGTGATGTCCATGCCGGCGGCATAGGCCGCGTGCTCGATCAGGGAATAGCGGTGCTTGGCCTCATCCACCCGGGCGCGGTCGGCGGCACTGCGGCTGGCGATCCGGCAGAGCCAGCGGTTGCCCCAGCGCACGTGGGCGGCCTCCTCGGGCAGGATCTTCTCGAGGGTGGCCTGGATCCTGGCGTTCTCTTCGCTGGCCGGGGCCGTCTTGAGGGCGTGGATGTGGGCCGAGAAGGTCTGGCAGCCGCGCTTTTCGGTGGCGTTGATCGAGGCCAGGGCCGCCACCACGGCCTCATCCTTGCGGGCACCGGCGGCGGAGCTGTCCAGCAGGCGGTTGAGCTCGTCGATGTAGGAAGACGTGGCCGGGTTGCCGATCGGTTCGCCCAGCTCGTAGAGGAGGTCGGTGAGCCACACGGCATGGCGGGCCTCATCACTCACGTGGTGGGAGAGATCACGCACCAGTTCCGCTGGTTCGCCGTCGAGCAACTCGATCAGGCTGGTGAGTTCGAGGCAGGAGCGCTGTTCGTTGAAGCGATAACTGTTCAGAAAGAGAATCTGCAATTCCCGCTTTTTCACCACCTGCTGCATCACCTGCCGGGCGCTGAGGTTGTTGGAGAGCTTGCGGGGATAGGTGACAGGCATGGAACGCCAGGATCGTGCTTCGACGTTAACGAGTGTCCGGCGGCCCATGGGGCTGGCGCCGTCGCCACACCTCGGCCGCAGCCTCCAGGGCGGGGCCCGGTCCGCAGAGGCTGAGCCTGGGCTGCTCCAGCTGGCGTTGCGCTGCGGCCTGCAGGCTGATGGCCGCGAGCCCTTCCGCCTCGGCGAGGGCATCGTGCACATAGGTGGCGGGAAGGCCGTGGCCGAGCACGAGGGCCTGGCGGTCGGCCACCTGGCCGCAGGTCTGACGGCCCATCGCTTCCTGGCCGCGGAATTTGGCCTTGGCCAGGACGAGCTCGTCTTCGTTGAGGGGCGAGCGGCCCAGCTCCATCCACTCGTCCAGCAGGCAGTCCAGGGCCTCGGCGGCCCGATCGGCGGAGGTGGACATGTGCCACACGAAGGGGCTGGGGCCGCAGCGTCCCGGCATGTGCACCCCCACGTCGTAGGCCAGTCCCCGCTCCTCCCGCATCACCACGAACAACCGGCTGGACATCCCTACGCCGGCATGGGCCTGCAGCAACCGCAGGCAGAGGGCATCGGGGTTGCCCAGGGGCACCGTGGCCGACCCCAGCATCAGCACCAGTTGTTCGGTGTCCTGGGGCACCAGCGCCAGGTCCGCGCCGGCGGAGCCGGGACGTAGGGGCGCCGGCTGGGGTGCCGGCTGGGGGGCAGCCGTCGGCCAGGGCGTCAGGGCCAGCTGGGCATTGAGGCACTGCCGCACGGCATCGGGATCCGGCAGGTCACCGCAGAGCACCAGCACGGCGCCATGGCGCCCGAGGTCCGCAAGCTGGGGGCGGATCTCGCCGGGGCCCAGCCGGGAGAGCTCATCGGGAACCCCCAGAGGATCGTGGCCGTAGGGGCCGTCGTCGTAGAGCAAGCGACGCAGGTGGTCATGGGCGAGCTGAAAGGGATCCTCCTGCTGCCGCTGCAGGTTCTGGAGGTTCAGGTCGCGCTCGAGGGTCACCTGGTCGTCCTCCAGGGCTGGATCGCGGGCCATGGCGATCAGCAGGGGCAGCAGCTCGAGCAGATCGCTGCTGGCGCACTTGAGGCTGATCACCAGGGCGTCCTCATGGGCTTCGCTGCGCAGGGCGGCGCCGCGTCCTTCCACCAGATCGGCGAGCTGCTCGGCGTCAAGCTCGCCGCAGCCACGGGTCATGACCCCGGCCAGCAGCTGCATGGCCCCTCGCATCCCGGGCCCTTCCACGCTGCTGCCGCCACGGATCCAGAGGCGCGCCGCCACCAGGCCGACGCCGGGGCGGTGCTGGCTCACCAGGGGAAGGCCGCCAGCGAGGCGGCTGGAGGTCCAGCGACTCATGCGGGCACCGCCTCGAGCCGGCAGGCCAGGGCCGGATCCAGCAGCGGCACCAGGCTGGTCTGCAGGCGATCGGGCGACCAGTGGCCCAGCTCCTCCAGCGGCCGGGCCAGGGGATGGCTGCGGCCCCAGAGCAGGTTGTTGCCCACCGTGCCCGCCACGCCACCGGCCGACTCGAGGCCGAAGCGGTAGCCATTGCCCACCAGATGGCAGGCCCGATCCCACTCCTGGGCGCCGAGCGGGCGTTCGCCGAGCTCGTGCCAGGCCTGTTCGATCGCGGCCGCCACCGTCTCCAGATCGGAGGCGTCGCAGATGGCCTCCAGCAGGGCGAAGCTGCCGCACTCCATCACGTGGAGGTCGAGGTCGATGCTCTCCACCAACCGCAGCTCTTCCCGCAGCAGCGCCACCAGGCGGCTGCGGCGGCCTTCCGCCAGCACCGTGGTGAGCAGATCCGCTCCCATCACGGCATGCAGATCCTCGGCGGCGGGGAGCTGCCAGAGCATCAGCAGGCGGGCGGACTCCAGCCGCGGCAGGGCGATGCGGTGCTGACCCGGTTGCACCGCCAGCGCCGGCGGTGGCGGTGGCGACGGGATCGGTGCCAGCCGGGCCAGGGCACCGTTCTGGATGCGGCTGTCCAGGGACGCAGCCACGGAGTCCAGAGCGCCGGCCAGGGCCAGCACGCAACCATTGGCGCCGTACAGCCGGCGCTGGAACCCCGCCATGGCGGCGGGCGTGTGGTGCAGCAGGGCCTGGCGCTCCCCCAGGATCGCGGCTCCGTAGGGATGGTCGCCGCAGCCGAGCCGCAGCAGCCGCTGCAGGGCGACGTCCTCGGGCTGATCCTCACTCTGGGCCAGCTCCTCGAGCACCACCTGCCGCTCCAGCTGGAAGGCTTCGCGCTCCAGGCGAGGTTCGAGCACCAGCTCCAGCAACAGGTCGAGGGCTTCGGGAGCCGCGGCCGGGGGGATCAGCACGTGGTAGTGCACATCGTCATAGCCGGTGGCGGCGTTGCTGCTGCCGCCCATGGCTTCGATCCGCCAGTCGAACTCACCCGGTTCGAGATGGGCGCTGCCCTTGAACACCATGTGCTCGAGGAAGTGGGCCAGACCGCTCTCACCGGGCTGCTCGAAGGCACTGCCTGCCCGGCACCAGAAATCCACGCACACCAGCGGGGCCTCAGGGAGAGGCATCCGGGCGATGCGGGCACCGTTGGGCAGGGTGTCCAGCTGGGGGTCGGCCAGGCCTGGCAGGGGAATGGAAGCGGGAGCCAGGGGCAAGGCACAACGCATGGCAGGATCAGCATTCTGCTGGCTGGGGGCGTCCTCCGGGCCCTGCAGACAGGCGTGTGCTGAGGAGCCGAGCCATGGCGAGCAGTTCCGATCAGGACCGGGCCAGGGTGGCTGCGAGCAGGGCGGCGGGGGGAGTGCATCCGCTGGTGGATGCCCTGGCCGAGCGCATCCGCAGCTGCTGGCAGGCGATGCCGGATCTGGCCCCCCTGGCGATCGATCCCGAACTGGAGGCCATCTGCGGCAGCCTGGACGGCGAGGCCCTGTTCATCCGCAACGAGCTGAAGCAGTGCCGGGGCCTGCGCAAGCTGCACCTGGAAACGGCCCGCCTCGGCGCCGGCCTGCAGATCCTGCACTGCGTGCTGTTCCCGGATCCCCGCTACGACCTGCCGGTGTTCGGGGCCGACATCGTGGCCGGACCGGCCGGCGTGTCCGCTGCAATCGTGGATCTCTCGCCGGTGACGGGCGTGCTGCCCGCGGGCATCGAGCAGGCCCTGGCCCGGCGGCAGAAGCGCGTGTACCAGCAGGAGCGGGAGCTGCCCGCCTGGGGCTCGATCTTCTCCCCCCATGTGCGGTTCATCCGGCCGGTGTCGGAAGCCGAGGAGCAGGCCTTCATCGGGGAGGTGGCCGACGTGCTCGACGTGCTCGCCGCAGCGATCAGAGTCAGCGAAGCGCAGCCCAGCGACGCTCCGGCTACTGTTGCGCGATGGAACGGCCAGCTCCGGTACTGCAAGCAGCAGAAACAAAACGACAAGACCCGTCGGGTGCTGGAGAAGGCGTTCAACCCGGCCTGGGCCGACCGCTACATCGAAGAGCTCCTTTTCGACGACCCACCGGCACCGTGACGATCCTGGGCCGGGAGTTCCGCTCCGGCACGCTTCTGCTGGTGCTCAGCGGCTCGGTGGTGCTGGCCCTGGCCGTGATCGCCGGCCAACGCCTGATGAGCCGCCAGCCCGCGGCAGCCCCCGCCGGCAGCGTGGCCCAACCGGCTCGTCCCGAGGCGGTGGCGGCCCTCGGCCGCCTCGATCCCCGGGGGGAGATCCGGTCCCTGGCCGCCCCGATCACGGGCATCGGCGGCAGTCCCCGCATCACCAGACTGCTGGTGCAGGAAGGCGAACGGGTGGCCCCAGGCCAGCTGCTGGCCGTGTTCGACACCGCCGACCCGCTGCAGGCCCAGCGTCGCCTGGTGGAGGCCAGGATCGCCAACCTGCGCAGCCGGGTCAGCGTTCAGGAACGGGACATCGCCCGCTACCGCTCCCTCAGCCGAAGCGGCGCCATCCCCAGCGGCGAGCTCGACACCCGGGAGACCAATCTCCTCGAGCTCAAGGGCCAGCTGCAGGAGGCCCTGGCGGAGCGCGACCGCATCGATGCGGACCTCAAGCTCACCGAGCTGCGAGCTCCGATCGGCGGCACCGTGCTGCGGCTGCACGCCCGGGTGGGCGAGCGTCCCACGGACGACGGCGTGCTGGATCTGGGGGCCAGCGATCGCATGGAGGCCCTGATCGAGGTCTACGAGAGCGACATCGACCGGGTGCGGGTGGGTCAGACGGTCACCTTGACGAGTGAGAACGGCGGCTTCGAGGGTACGCTCAGCGGCCGGGTGCTCCGGATCAGCCCCCAGGTGCGGCAGCGGGACGTCCTCGAGACCGACCCCACCGGTGATGTGGATGCCCGGATCGTGGAGGTGCGGGTGGAGCTGGATCCGGCTGACGCCCAGCGGGTGCGCCAGCGCACCGGCCTCAAGGTGATCGCCCGCTTCACCCCCTGATGCTGCAGCGCCTCTGGCAAGCCCGCAGGATCCCTCTGGCCTGGCTGTTGCTGTCCCGCCAGCCGCTGCGGCTGGCGGTGGCCCTGGCCGGCATCGCCTTCGCCGGCATCCTGATGTTCATGCAGCTCGGCTTCCGCGACGGGCTGTTCGATGCCAGTGTCACGGTGCACCGGCTGTTCGACGCCGATCTGGTGCTGATCAGCCCCCGCACGATGAGTTCCATCGGCATGGCTGGCTTCCCGCGCCGCCGGCTGATTCAGGCCATGGCCGATCCGGCCGTGCAGGGCACCACGCCCGTGCACTGGAACCTGCTGCTCTGGCGCAACCCGGAGACCAGCCGCAACCGCTCGATTCTGGCCCTCGGCTTCGAACCGAACGACCCCCTGTTCACCGATCCCGAGCTGGCGGAGAAGGCCAAAACCCTCACGCAGAAGGGGCGCGTGCTGTTTGACCAGGCCTCCCGACCCGAGTTCGGCCCCATCGCCGAATGGTTCAAGCAGGGCCGCACCGTGGAAACGGAAGTGGCCGGCACCCGGGTGCGGGTCACCGGGCTGGTCAGCCTGGGCCCCTCCTTCGGCGCCGACGGCAACATCCTCACCAGCCGCGAAACTTTCCTGCAGCTGGTGCCCGGCACTCCAGCGGGGAGCATCGAGCTGGGGCTGATCCGGCTCAAGCCCGGCAGCGACCCCCAGGCGGTGCTGGAGCGGCTGGAGCGCAGCCTTCCCAGTGACGTGCGCGTGTTCACCAAGGAGGGCTTCGAGGAGTTCGAGAAGACCTACTGGCGCACCAGCACGTCGATCGGCTTCATCTTCACCCTCGGGGCCGCGATGGGCTTCATCGTGGGCTGCGTGATCGTGTACCAGATCCTCTACTCCGACGTGAGCGATCACCTCCCCGAGTACGCCACGTTGATGGCCATGGGCTACCGCCTGCCGTCCCTGCTTGGCGTGGTGGCCCGCGAAGGACTGATCCTGGCGATGCTCGGCTACGTGCCGGCCTACGGGGTAGGCCAGGGCCTCTACGCCCTGGTGCGCAGCGGCACCAATCTCCCGGTGGAGATGTCCACACCCCGTGCGGTGATCGTGTTCAGCATGATTCTGGTGATGTGCATGGGATCGGCGGCGCTGGCCATGCGCCGGCTGGCGGATGCCGATCCGGCGGAGATCTTCTGATGGGCTCCTCCACCCACACCTCTGGCCAGGCGGTGCTCGATCCCGCATCCGAGGCCGCCGGCCGCCTCGGCCGTGACCCCCTGGTGAGGATTCAGGGCCTGAGCCACTGGTTCGGCTCCGGCGACATGCGCCGCCAGGTGCTGCAGAGCATCAACCTCCAGATCGCCCCGGGGGAGGTGGTGCTGCTCACGGGTCCATCCGGCTGCGGCAAGACCACCCTGCTCACCCTGGTGGGAGCCCTGCGCCAGGTGCAGGAGGGTTCGGTGGTGCTGTTCGGCGAGGAACTGCACGGGGCCGGCCGGGGCGTGCGCCAGCGGCTGCGGCGGCACATCGGCATGATCTTCCAGGGCCACAACCTGCTGCGCTGCCTCAGCGCTGAACAGAACGTGCAGATGGGCTCCGACCTGATCGGGGGTCTGGGTTACCGGGCCCGCCGTGACCAGGCCCGCGAATGGCTCCGCGCCGTGGGCCTGGGGGACCATCTGCACAAACTTCCCCATGACCTCTCGGGAGGCCAGAAGCAGCGGGTGGCGATCGCCAGGGCACTGGCGGCCCATCCGCGGCTGCTGCTGGCGGATGAGCCCACCGCCGCCCTCGATCGCCGCAGCGGCCGCGAGGTGGTGGATCTGCTCAAGGGTCTGGCACGGGAACAGGGGTGCGGCGTGCTGATGGTGACCCACGACCCCCGCATCCTGGACGTGGCGGACCGGCTGGTGCAGATGGAGGACGGACGCCTCAGCGAAGCCAGCGTGGCGGCCGTGGTGCAGGGCCAGGAGGTTGGTTGAGTAGGGTGGGTTTTCCTCTGACCTGAAGTACCGACCCTATGGCCAAGCGCAGAAATCTGAAGAAGGAAAAGCAGGAACGGAACCGCGCCTATGCGCGCAAGTTCAAGAAACGCAAGCTGCGCAACGACGGCCGGGGTGAAGGTGTGGGCAACGGCGTGACCGGCACGGCCAACAACGGCGGCGCCGCCGACTGAACCGTCTGCCGTTCACTTTCCTGCAGTGGGGATCCGGGCGGATCCCCTTTTTTTGACCCTGCCCGCTTCCGCATCACAGCCGGACGACCCATGTTTCTCAGTGTCGTCATTCCCACCTACAACCGGTTGCCGATCCTGCGCCAGTGTCTGCTGGCCCTCGAGCAGCAGGAGCTCGCGGACCAGGCCGATGGCTACGAGGTGGTGGTGGTGGACGACGGTTCCACTGACGACACGGTGGCCTGGCTGGAGGCCCACCGGCACCAGCTGCCCCACGTGCGGCTGGTGCTGCAGGACCATGGCGGCCCAGCCGAAGGAAGGAACCGGGGGGTGGATCATTCCCGCGGCGATGTGATCGTGTTCATCGACAGCGATCTGGTGGTCACCCCCAGCTTTCTGCGCAGCCATGCGGCCGGTCTGCGTGGTGCCTGGCAGCGGCTGGGCCACCGGCGCTGCTTCACCTATGGCGCCGTGATCAACACGGCCGATTTCGAGGATCCCACCGGCGAACGTCACAAGCTGCGGGATCACTCCTGGGCCTACTTCGCCACGGGCAATGTGGCCATCGCCCGGGATCTGCTGGAGCAGGCCGGGCTGTTCGACACCAGCTTCCGGCTCTATGGCTGGGAGGATCTGGAACTGGGGGAGCGGTTGCGCCAGTTGGGCGTGCTCCTGATCCGTTGCCCCGAAGCCGTGGGCTACCACTGGCATCCCGCCTTCAGCCTGGAGCAGATTCCAGCCCTGATCCGGCTGGAGCAGGAGCGGGCCAGGATGGCGCTGGTGTTCTTCCGCAAGCATCCCAGCAGACGGGTGCGGATGATCATCCAGTTCACCTGGTTCCACCGTCTGCTCTGGGAGCTCCTCACCCTGGGTGGATGGCTCAATGAGCGCACTCTGCGTCCCGTGCTGGGCTGGCTGATCCGCCGGGGACAGGCGGCCCTGGCGCTGGAGCTGCTGCGGCTGCCGCTCAACCGCCTCGGTGTGCGGGCCCTCCGGGCCCAGGCGCGGCGCGAAGGACTGGCCTGATCCCTGCCGCCGAAAGAACCGGGAGAACAGACCAGCAGGGCGATTTGGTAAGGTTCCAGGGTCAACTTTCACTCCGCACACCTGCGTGTTTCGGGTGATCGAGGACTCAGCCCTGGCCCCGGCCTGCTGCCCTGCAGCCTTGCCTGGTCGGCGTCGGGTGGTGCAAGGACCGATTGGGAGCTCCGCTTCCCTGCTGGCCTGAACCCTGAGCCCCCTGATCCCTAGGCAGGTGGAGGCAAACCCGAAACCCCAACCACCATGGCTGTCGTCACTCTCGCCGAAATGATGGAGGCGGGTGCCCACTTCGGGCACCAGACCCGTCGCTGGAACCCCAAGATGTCGCGCTACATCTACTGCGCGCGCAACGGAGTTCACATCATCGATCTCGTGCAGACCGCCGTCTGCATGAACAACGCCTACAAGTGGGTGCGCAGCGCCGCCCGCAGCGGCAAGCGTTTTCTGTTCGTGGGCACCAAGAAACAGGCCTCCGAGGTGATCGCCCTGGAGGCGACCCGCTGCGGCGCCGCCTACGTGAACCAGCGTTGGCTCGGTGGCATGCTCACCAACTGGACCACCATGCGTGCGCGGATCGAGCGGCTGAAGGATCTGGAGCGCATGGAGTCGTCCGGCGCGATCGCCATGCGGCCGAAGAAGGAAGCGGCCGTGCTGCGGCGCGAGCTGGACCGGCTTCAGAAGTATCTGGGTGGCCTGAAGAACATGCGGCGTCTGCCCGATGTGGTGGTGCTGGTGGATCAGCGCCGGGAGACCAACGCCGTTCTGGAAGCCCGCAAGCTGGACATCCCGCTCGTGTCGATGCTGGACACGAACTGCGATCCCGATCTCTGCGACGTGCCGATCCCCTGCAACGACGATGCCGTGCGCTCCGTGCAGCTGGTGCTGGGCCGCCTGGCTGACGCCATCAACGAAGGCCGCCACGGCAGCAGTGACCAGGCCCAGGCCGACGACGCCTGAGTTGGCGATCAACCTGAATCCCTGAGTCGGATTCTCTGTTTTCAACAACCCATCCCGTAATTTCCATACCCATGGCTGACATTTCGGCGAAGCTGGTGAAAGAGCTGCGCGACAAGACTGGCGCGGGCATGATGGACTGCAAGAAGGCACTCACCGAAACCAAGGGTGATGCCGACAAGGCTGTCGAGTGGCTGCGTCAGAAGGGGATCGCCTCCGCAGAGAAGAAGGCCGGACGCACCGCTGCAGAAGGAGCCATCGGCTCCTACATCCACACCGGTGCCCGGGTCGGTGTGCTGGTGGAGGTGAATTGCGAGACCGATTTCGTGGCCCGCGGCGAGATCTTCCAGGAGCTCATCCGCAATGTGGCCATGCAGATTGCAGCCTGCCCCTCCGTGGACTATGTGAGCACCGAGGACATTCCTGCCGCCGTGTCCGAGCGGGAGAAGCAGATCGAGATGGGCCGGGACGATCTCGCCGGCAAGAAGGAGGAGATGAAGGAGAAGATCGTGGCCGGACGGATCGGCAAGCGTCTCAAGGAAATGGCGCTGATGGACCAGCCCTACATCAAGGACAGCACCATCACCGTGGCTGAACTGGTGAAGCAGGTGGCCGGCAAGGTGGGGGAGAACATCCAGGTGCGGCGGTTCGTGCGCTTCAACCTCGGTGAGGGTATCGAGGTGGAGAAGATGGACTTCGCCGCCGAAGTGGCCGCCATGCAGGCCTCCTGAGCGCCATCGGGCCGCCCGTTCCCACCGCTCCTGTGGACGCCTTCCAGGAGGCCCAGCGCCAGCTGGCCGCCATCCGTGCCGACGTGGCACGCGGCAACCCCGAGCTCTACCGCCATCTGGCCCTGTACCTCCAGGTGCTGAGACAGGGCCTGCTGCCCGCCATGCAGCAGGCCTGTTTCCATCTGGCCACCCAGCTCCGCCCCGACCGCTACTGCCGGTTGCCCGCTGCCCGGCGCCATGAGCTGCATCGGCGGATGGAGGATCTGGCCCGGCGTGCCTGCACCCTGCTGACGGTGGAGCAGGTGACGGCCATGGCCGCCCAGATCGCCCGGGTGGATCAGCGGGAGCGGCACCAGGACCAGGCCCGCATGCTGGAGCACCTGCGGACACCGGAACCCGGAGAGGAGGAACGGCCGTCCCCGGAGGCGAGCGACTGGCCCCGGGCCCCGGGCTCCATTCACCTGGCCATGGCACCGCCGATCGATCCGCGTCACCTGCCGCAGGCCACCCCCCCAGCGGCGTCCGATGACGTTGGCGATGCCGGGGCCGCCGCCCAGGAGCACCCGGGGACCGAACCGGCAGGCGGCGCCATGGAGGCCATGGTGCAGGCCTTCTCGGAGGCCTTGGCACCGGAAACGCTCGAGGACGCGGAAGGTCCGGAGGGTGGAGTTCCCTGGAGCGATGCAGGCCTCCCCACGGATCCCACACGGCTGCTCACCTGGTTGACCGGCTATGAGCGAGCTCTGACGCGCCGGCTGCGCAACCTCTCCCATGCGCTGAACATGGACTGCCTGCGCCTCGGGCTCACCCAGGGGTTGTTGCCGGTGGGGCTGCTCGACGCCGCCCTGCAGGGCCAGGTGGAGATGCTGCCCGCTCCTGCCAACCTGCTGCGGCTCCAGGTTCCTGCGGAGGCGGCGGGCAGCGGCGCCCCGCTTGCCCTGGTGGCGGTGCTGCTGCGGCTGGTGGATCTGGAGCTGGAGGATCCCCGGCTGCGAACCTGCCGCCAGCGGCTGCAGCAGCACACCCAGGAGGTGCGCAGAATGGCCCAGACCTACCGCCGGGTGCAGCGGCGGCTGCGAACGCTGGAGGCCGAACGGCTGTGGCTGGAGGACAACCGCACGCCAGCCCCTCCGCGGGACCCAGCCGAGAGCTGAGCGCCAGCCCTGAGCTCGAACCTTGGCTTCGGACCCTGCAACAGGCCCTGCAGCTGGAGGTGGATCGGGGCTTCGGAGACCTGCAGGGGCGTCAGGAACGCTTCAGCACGTTTCTCGAGAGAAGCCTGCGGCACCCTCCCGCCGCCGGTCTGCCGGGAGCGGAGCGCCGGCAGGCCCTGGTGGCAGGCTTCGCCCGCTATGGGGAGCTCACGGCCGCCCGGCGGCAGGGCCTCGTCAGGGACTGTCGCCAGTACCTCCATGAACTGCGCCAGTGGTGGCAGCCCCCCGCGCCGATCGGCCCGCCCAGGTTGCGGCTGGCGCCACAGCCAGTCGCCAGCCCCGCCCAGGCAGCGGGGGGACTGGCGACCAGAGGCGCGCTGGACCCCGAGGCTCCCCTGGGCACGATCCGCGGCGTCGGCCCCCGCACGGCGGCCCGTCTGGCCCAGCTTGGACTGTTCGTGGTGCGGGATCTGGTGCACTACTACCCCCGCGACTACCTCGACTACGCCCATCGGGTGCGGATCGCGGGCCTGGAGGTGGGCCGCACGGCCACCATCGTGGCCACGGTGCGCCGCTGCCAGGCCTTCACCAGTCCTCGCAACCCCAACCTGGGCATCCTGGAGCTGCAGCTCAGTGATCCCACCGGTCGGTTGCGGGTCAGCCGTTTCTTCGCCGGCCGGCGGTTTGCCAGTCCGGCCTGGCTGAAGGCACAACAGCGCCAGTACCCCCCCGGCGCCAGCGTGGCCGTGAGCGGTCTGGTGAAGGAGACCCCCTACGGCCCGGCCTTCCAGGATCCGCTGATCGAGGTGCTGGAGAGCCCGCAGGCCACCGTGCGCTCCCCCGTGATCGGCCGCCTGCTGCCGGTGTACGGCCTCACCGAGGGGCTGGGCGCCGACCGCCTGCGGCAGGCCATCGCGGCGGTGCTGCCCCAGGTGCGTCAGTGGGACGACCCCCTGCCCCAGGCCCTGCGCCACGCCCATGGTCTGGTGGGGCGCGCCGAGGCCCTGGAGCAGATCCATGCCCCCGCCGACCAGGAGCAGCTGCAGGCCGGCCGCCATCGGCTGGTGTTCGATGAATTCCTGCTGCTGCAGCTCGGACTGCTGCAACGGCGGCGGGAGCTCACCCGCAGCCCGTCGCCGCCGCTGCAGAGCCCGGTCCATGACAGCCTGATGGCCCGCTTTCTGGAGCTCCTCCCCTTCCAGCTCACCCCGGCGCAGCAGAGGGTGATCGCGGAGATCCGCGCCGACCTCGCCCGGGAGCAGCCGATGGCGCGGTTGGTGCAGGGGGATGTGGGCAGCGGCAAGACCGTGGTGGCCATTGCGGCCCTGCTCACCGCCATCGACGCCGGCTGCCAGGGTGCCCTGATGGCGCCCACCGAGGTGCTGGCGGAGCAGCACTACCAGAAGCTCTGCGCCTGGCTTCCCCAGCTGCACGTGAGCTGCGCCCTGCTCACCGGATCCACACCGGCGCGGCGGCGACGGCGGTTGCTGGAGGATCTGGCCAACGGCCAGCTGCAGATGCTCGTGGGCACCCACGCCCTGCTCGAGGATCCGGTGGCCTTCGCCCGGCTGGGACTGGTGGTGGTGGACGAACAGCACCGCTTCGGCGTGGCCCAGCGCGATCGTCTGCTCGCCAAGGGGCTCCAGCCCCATCTGCTCACCATGACCGCCACCCCGATCCCGCGCACCCTGGCCCTCTCGGTCCACGGTGATCTGGACGTGAGTCAGATCGATGGCCTGCCACCGGGCCGTACGCCGATCCAGACGCGCCTGCTCCGCGCCGGCGAGCGGGATGAGGCCTACCAGCTGATCCGGAAGGAAGTGTCGCGGGGGCAGCGGGCCTATGTGGTGCTGCCGCTGGTGGAGGAGTCGGAAAAGCTCGATCTGCGTTCCGCGGTGGAGGTGCACCAGCAGCTGAGCGAGGCGATCTTCCCCGATCTGTGCGTGGGGCTGCTGCATGGGCGCATGGCCAGTGCCGACAAGCAGGCGGCCCTGGCCGCCTTCGCCGCCGGGGAGAGCCAGGTGCTGGTGAGCACCACGGTGGTGGAGGTGGGTGTGGATGTGCCGGAGGCCAGCGTGATGGTGGTGGAGCATGCGGAGCGGTTCGGACTGGCCCAGCTGCACCAGTTGCGCGGCCGGGTCGGCCGGGGAGCCGCCGCGTCCCACTGCCTGCTGGTGAACCACAGCCGCAACGCCCTGGCCCGGCAGCGGCTGGATGTGCTGGTGCGCTCCAGCGACGGTTTCGAGATCGCCGAGATGGACCTGCGCCTGCGGGGGCCCGGTCAGGTGCTGGGCACGCGGCAGTCGGGGCTGCCCGATCTCGCCCTGGCCAGCCTCACCGACGACGGCAGCGTGCTGGAGCAGGCGCGCGCGGTGGCCCAGGAGATCCTGGCCGCCGATCCGGAGCTGCAGCACCATCCGAAGCTGGCCGCCATGCTGGCTCTCCAGCGGCAGCGGCTCAGCGGTGGGGTTCGGCTCAACTGAGGCCATCGGGTGAGGCAATCTGGCCAGGATCAACACAGTCCGGTCAGCCCAGCCCGGTGAGCAGATGGAGCGGCGTCCGTGGAATGCGATTCCGATCGATCCCAGCCCGGACGCCCTGGTGCCCCTGCCGGCGGCGCTGTGGCGGCTGGAACCCCATCCCTACGTCGCCCTGGGCGCTCCCTACGGTGAGGGGGGATCGCCGTTCCAGCTGCGGCAAGGCGTGGTGGAGCGGCTGCTGGCGGCCCAGCGGGCGCTGCAGAGCCAGCAGCCCGAATGGCGGCTGGCCATCTTCGACGGATGGCGGCCCCTGGCGGTTCAGGCGTTCATGGTGCGGCACGCCACAGCGGAACTCTGCCGCGACCGGGGGGTCGATCCCCTCGCCGCCGGGCCGGCACTGGCGGAGGTGAGCCGCGAGGTGGGTCGTTTCTGGGCGCCACCGAACCCGGACCCAGGCGCCCCGCCGCCCCACAGCACCGGAGCAGCGGTGGATCTCACCCTGGCGGACCGGCACGGCGCCCCGATCGACATGGGTTCGCCCATCGATGCCATCGGTGCTGTGTCGGCACCCGACCACTTTCTCGGGGTGGCTGCGGCGAGCCGCGATGCGGGTGAGCGTGAGCGGGCCCTGGCGGTTCATGGCCATCGCCGCCTGCTGCAGAAGGTGATGGCGGCAGCGGGCTTTGCCCAGCACCCGGGGGAGTGGTGGCATTTCAGCTGGGGCGATCAGCTCTGGGCCTGGCGCTGCGGCCAGCCCGCGGCGATCTATGGCCGCGTGGGAGTCTGAGCCGCGAGCTCCTGGCGCAGGGCGGCAGCGGCTTCCGGCTCCATCAGCCCCTTGGCCACGCAGCGCCGCAGGCTGGAGTCCGTCATCTCCAGCTGCACCTCACGCAGCCGGGCCAGCACCGCCGGGCTCTGGTCGGCAAAGGGGGCCAGATGCCGCGCGAAGGCCTGGCGGATGGTGTCCGGCTGACAACTCACAGGATCGGGGTCGTAGATCACCACTTTCGGTGTCGGTGGCGGTGGACCCCGGCGGCCCTGGGCCTGGGCCGGCAGCGCGGCTGTGGCAGCCAGGGCGGCAGCGGCGGCGAGCTGCAATGCCCTCCAGGGCCAGGGCCGGCCAGAGCCTGCCCGACCACCACCGCTCCGCTCGTCCAGGCCCTGGACCACCACCACCGCCATGGTCAGGCCGCCGTTAGCAGGGCTTCCACGGCCGGTCGACCCTGGCGGACCACGAAGTCACCGAAGCTCACCCGCCCTCCGGCCACCTGCCAGGCCCGCAGCAACGGCTCCAGGGTGGGCTCCAGCTCGCCCAGGGGCATCTTCTCGAGGTAGGGCTCGGCCAGACGGCTGAGGTTGGGGGTGCCACCCAGCCAGAGCTGATAGAGGTCGGGGCCGCTGCCCACCAGGCCGATCTCCGCCATGTAAGGCCGGGCACAGCCGTTGGGGCAGCCGGTCATGCGCACCAGCACGGGCTTGCTGATCCCCAGCTGGTGCAGCAGCCCGTCGAGGCGATCCAGCACGTCGGGCAGCACCCGCTCGGCTTCGGTCACCGCCAGGCCGCACAGCGGCAGGGCCGGGCAGGCCAGGGCATGGCGGGCCAGCGGTGCCGGTGCCTCAGGGCTCTCGATGCCCATGGCAGCCAGCTCCGCCCGAATGCTGCTGCGCTGGGCCGTGCCGATGTTGCACAGCAGCACGTCCTGGTTGGGAGTCAGCCGCAGCTCCAGCTTGTAGGTGTCCACCAGGCGGCGCAGCCCCGCCTTGAAGCTGCCGCTGATGCGGCCGCAGAGCACGGGCAGACCCACGAACCACAGTCCCCGGTCCTGACGATGCCAGCCCAGGTAGTCCTCCAGCCGGATCGTCGGCTCCTGACGCATCCCCTTGATCGGATGGGAGAAGTAGGAGGACTGAAGTTCGGAGCGGAACCAGTCCACACCACGATCGTGGATCAGGTATTTCATGCGGGCGTGGCGGCGCTGCTGGCGGTCGCCGTGATCACGCTGCAGGGCCACGATGGCCTGAACCAGATCCAGCAGATGGCCATAGGCCACATAGCCGAGCGGATCGGCCGTGCGGGCGAAGGTTTCCTCCTTGTTGTGGGTCCGGCCCATGCCACCGCCCACATAGACATTGGCGCCCTGGGGTCGGCCCTGCGGATCGCAGAACAGCACCAGGCCGATGTCCTGGGTGAGGAGATCCACCGAATTGTCACCGGGCACGGTGACCGCCACCTTGAACTTCCTCGGCAGATAGGTGGAGCCGTAGAGAGGCTCCTGGCCGTCACCGCTGAACACACCGCCTTCGCTCTGGCGCGCCTTCACCTTGCGCACCGGAGCACTGGGCTTGATGCGGTAGCTCAGCTCCCCGTCCACCCAGAGGTCGAGGTAGGAGCCCTCCGCCGCCTGGGGGGCGAGCAGATCGGCGATGTCGTCGGCCAGCTGGCGGGCGGCTGGATAGCCCGCCTTGGAGAAGGGGGCGGCGGGCGCCATCACGTTGCGGTTGATGTCTCCACAGGCCGCCAGGGTGGACCCCAGTGACCGCACGATCGTGCCGATCACCTCCTTGAGGTGCTCCTTGCGCACGCCATGCATCTGGAACGCCTGGCGGGTGGTGACCCGCAGGGTGCCGTTGCCATAGCGCTCGGCCAGCTCATCGATGGCCAGGTAGAGCTGGGCTGGCACCCGGCCGGCGGGATTGCGCAACCGGAGCATCATCTGCCAGTCCTTGGTCTGGCCTTTCTGACGCTTGTCGCGGTTGTCCTGTTGGTAGCTCCCGTGGAACTTGAGGATCTGAACGGCGTTCTCGGTGAAGTTCGGCGCCGTGTTGCCCAGCTCGCTCAGGAGCGGCTCCCGCAGATGACCACTGTTGGCCTTCAGTTGCTCGAACTTTGTCGGCCCAGACGTCACGATGTCGGCAACCACCCGATAGCCCAACGACCGTAGCGAATGGGGCCGGCTTCCAGCCTGCCGCGTTGCGCGTCGCTCCATAAAGTTGGCGGTTGCCGTGGCTGCCTGCGTGTCGACGTTTCTGCTCGAGATCGGAACCGAGGAACTGCCGGCCGACTTCGCGCGCCTCGCCCTCCCCCAGCTGGAGGCGCTGGTGGCCGCCAGCCTGGCGGAGCAGCGGCTGGAGCACGGCGATCTGGACTGCACCAGCACGCCGCGGCGGCTGGCCGTGACCGTGCCGGGACTGCCGTCACGCCAGCAGGACAGGGAGGAGGAGCGCAAGGGCCCGCCCGCCGCACAGGCCTTTCGCGACGGCACTCCCACCGGTGCCGCCCTGGGCTTTGCCAAGCGCTGCGGCGTGGCTGTTGACCAGCTGGAGATCCGTGACACGCCCAAGGGGCCGTTCGTGTACGCGGTGCTGCGGGAGCCGGGCCGTGGCGCCGCCGAGGTGCTGGCCTCCCTGATCCCCGGCTGGATCCAGCAGCTGCAGGGCCGCCGCTTCATGCGCTGGGGAGAGGGGGAGTGCCGCTTTTCCAGGCCCGTGCGCTGGTTGGTGGCCCTGCTGGATGAGGCGGTGGTGCCGGTGGTGCTGCCGGGCACCGATCCGGTGGTGGCCTCGGGACGTCACAGCAGGGGACACCGGCTGGAAACCCGGCCGGTGGTGATCCCCAGCGCCGCGCAGTATGCCGACACGCTCGAGGCCGCCGGGGTGACCGTGAGCCGCCGCCGCCGCCGCGACAGGATTCAGACCTCCATCGCTGCAGCGGCAGAGGCCCGCGACGCCCGACCGGATCTGCCCGAGGCGCTGCTGGAGGAGCTCACGGATCTGGTGGAGCAGCCCCTGTTGATCGAGGGCGCGATGGAGCACACCTATCTGGACCTGCCGGCCGAGGTGCTGGGCACGGTGATGCGGTCACACCAGCGCTACGTGCCGCTCTATCAGAGCGACGCCCAGGTGGATCCCCTGGCCCCGGCCGCCCGGGGCGTGTTGCAGCCTGGTTTTCTGTGCATCAGCAATGGCCGGGAGCAGGCCTGGGAGACGGTGCGCAGAGGCAACGAACGGGTGCTGCGGGCCCGGCTGGCCGATGCCCGCTTCTTCGTCACGGCCGACCGGGCCGTGGCGAGCATCGACCGGCGCGACCAGCTGGCCCGGGTCACCTTCGCCGAGGGTCTCGGTTCCCTGCGGGATCGCGTCGAGCGGATGGAGTGGTGCACGGACGTGCTGCTCGAGGTGCTGCCTCTGCCGGAAGAGGCGGCAGGGCATGCCCGCCGGGCCACCCATCTCTGCAAGCACGACCTGGTGAGCCAGATGGTGGGGGAATTCCCCGAGCTGCAGGGGGTGATGGGGGCCAAATACCTGCTGGCTGAAGGGGAGCCGAGGCACGTGGCCCTGGCGGTGCTGGAGCACTACCTGCCCCGGGGCGCAGGGGATGCCCTGCCGGAGTCGGAGGCCGGCGCCGTGGTGGCCCTGGCCGAACGGCTGGAATTGCTGCTCAGCATCTTTGCCAAGGGGGAACGGCCGAGCGGCTCCTCCGATCCCTACGCCCTGCGCCGTGCCGGCAATGGTCTGCTGCAGATCCTCTGGGCCAGGGAATGGCGGCTCGACCTCGACGCCCTGCTGCAGCGCTGCAGCCTCCACTGGGCGACGCTGCTGCCCGACCTGGAGGTTTCCGCTGGCCTGCTGCGCGGCGATCTGGCCGAATTCCTGTGCCAGAGGCTGGCCAGCCTGCTGGAGGAGGAGGGACTGGAGCCCGATCTGGTGGCCGCGGTGGCCGGGCCCTCCCTGCCCAGGGCCCGCCTCCTGCGGGATCCCGGCGATGTGCGACAGCGCGGCCTGTTGCTCGCGGCTCTGCGGCGCGAGGGGCGGCTCGCCGCCGTGCAGGCGGTGGTGACGCGGGCCGCACGACTGGCCGAGAAAGGCGCGTTGTCCCCCGACGTGCTCAGCCCGGATGCCGTGGTGGATGCCAGGTTGTTCGAGAAAGGATCGGAGGCCGGCATGCTGGCCGTGCTTGAGCGTCTCACTCCGCTGGCCGCCAGCTGCAGCAGCGAGGGCTACAACGCGTTGGCCTCGGCTCTGGAAGACAGTGCCGAGGCGCTGGGAGCGTTCTTCGATGGAGACGGCAGCGTGATGGTGATGGCGGAGGATGCGGCTGTGCGCACAAACCGCCTCGCCATGCTCGGAGTGCTGCGCAACCAGGCCGCCGTGCTGGCGGACTTCCGTCAGCTGCAGAACTGATCGGCGGCAGGGGCCTGGTCAGGGCCCCGGCGTCTCACTTCGCGGCCAGAGCGGGTTCCCGCTCCGCCGCCTCCCCCTCGGCAGCGATGACCTCAGCCGTGGCCCCCGTGGTTGCCGGGGCTGCCACAGGGGCTGGAGACGACTGGTCGCCGCGAACCCGGATGCCCCCTTTGATGGTGCTCACCGCCAGCATCGCGTTGACTTCATCGTCGTCCCGTACGGCGCTGTCCACAGGCTTGTAACCCTGGGGTGCCAGGGCGTTGCCCCGCAGCACGGCCCCAAGGGTGAGCAGCGTGAGCTTGAGCTGCTGCCAGGGGTTCATCGCCACCACCCGCTTGTACAGGTAGCTGTCGAAGGTGAGCCGCTGCACGTCCTTGTCATCGCACATCTCCACGAACGCCTCGCGGGCCGCATCGTTGCGGTAGAAGATGTTCTGAAGCAGTTCCAGCACTTTGTAGGTGGCGCCGTACTGGCGGTCCCACTTGCGCAGGTAGACCTTGAGGTCGGCCTCGGATGGAATGCTCTGGCCAGCCTGGCTGGCGGCCACGATCTGCTCGGCGCACATCCGCCCGCTCTTGGCGGCGAAGTAGATGCCCTCGCCGGAGCTCTTGGTCACGTAGCCGGCGGCATCCCCCACCAGAGCCATGCGGCCCACCACCCGGCGGGGGCGGGGGTGTTCCGGAATCGGGTGGGCCTCCACCTTGATCACTTCGCCGTTCACCAGCCTCTTGCGGGCCCTGAGGCGGATCCCCTCCTGCAGACCCTTGATCAGGGCCTGGTTGTTCTGCATGGTGCCGGTGCCCACGGCCACATGGTCGTACTTGGGGAACACCCAGGCGTAGAAGTCGGGGGACACATCGGTGCCGACATACATCTCGGCCAGGTCCTCGTAGTAGCTCATCTCCTTGGCCGGGAGCTTGATCCGCTCCTGGAAGGCGATCGCCACGTTGTAGTCCCCTGCATCCATGGCCTTGGCCACGCGGCTGTTGGCGCCATCAGCGCCCACGATCAGGTCCACCTCGAGGGTTCTGGTCTCCCCGGTGGCCTCGCCGGAGCCGTAGTCCGAATAGGTGAGGGTGTAGGGCCCCTGGCGGTTCTTGCCGGTGTCGATCTTGGTGACGAGTCCGTTGATCAGATGGGCGCCGAGATCGGCCGCCCGGTTGCGCAGGAAGGCGTCAAGAATTTCGCGCCGGCACATGCCGATGTATTCATTCTGATCATCGAGGTGGATATCCACTTCCCGATTGGAAGGGGAGATCATCCGCATGTTGCGCACCTTGCGGTCGATGATCTCTTCCGGCAGATCAAATTCAGACACCATGCACAGGGGAATGGCACCCCCGCAGGGCTTGGCGTTGTCGAGCTTGCGCTCGAAGATCCAGGTCTGGATGCCGGCCTTGGCGAGCACCTCAGCGGCACAGGAACCACTCGGGCCGCCGCCCACCACCGCGACACGCAACATCGGGAAAACGCTCCGCCAGAAAAGGTTCTGGCCCGGAAGCTAACACCGTTGCCGGGCGTTTCGGGGTGGAATTCGGCCTTCGCAACTAGGATCGTCACCAGCCGACTCAAGGCCTCCCAGAGCCGCGAAACCGGGGTCGTTGCACCGGCCCAGAGCCGCCCCGCTGCCTCCATCACCACAGTCCATGCCGGCTTGTAACAAACTCGTCACATCACTGTTCGCCCAGCTGGTGACATCCACCGCGTTTTGTATGGGTGGCAGCGGGGGCTGGGGGATGGAGGGCATGACGGATCACCCCTTCGCTGTGCTGCCGCTTGCCCACCCCTGGGCTCCATCCGCCGGAGCCGGCAGGTGGTCCTGAAGTCCAGGCGCACGGGCCAGGTGCTTCCGGCCGACGACATCCCGGTGGCCGAGCGGCTCAGCCCCATGCCGTCGGTGCCGAAAGGCCACGGGCTGCGCGGGATCCTGCTGGTGGTGGGGGGAGCGCTGGTGGCGGTGATCGGAGCCCTGCAGCTGCCCATGGTGCGCACCTGGCTGGCTCCCCAACTGGCGCCGGGCCCCGTGGCCGGGCTGGATGCCCGCCAGAGCCCGGATGGACGGCTGCTGGGCCATTTCCCTTACCCGGAGGCCGATCCTGAGCTGTTGGTGAGCGTGGAACCCGGGCTGCAGCTGCACCGGGATGCGGCCACGGCCCTGACGTCCATGCTGCGGGCCGCGGAGGACGACGGCGTGAGCCTGAGCCTGCTGAGCGCCTTCCGCTCGAAGGAACTCCAGAAGGACATCTTCTTCGGGGTGAAGGCGGAGCGGAACCAGAACGCCCGGGAACGGGCCGAAGTGAGCGCGCCACCGGGCTTCTCCGAGCACAGCACCGGCTATGCCGTCGATCTCGGCGACGGTCGGCTGCCCCAGACCAACCTCTCCCCCCGCTTCGAGGAGACCCCGGCCTTTCGGTGGCTGGAGCAGAACGCCGCCCGCTACCACTTCACCCTCTCCTTTCCCAGGGACAACCCTCAGGGGGTGAGCTACGAGCCGTGGCACTGGCGCTTTGAAGGAACCGCGGAGGCCCTGCAGGTGTTCGAGCCGGCCCAGCAGCTCAGTCGCTGATCCAAGGGCCGCATCCAAAGGCCGGTCAAACGGCTGAGCTCAAGGGAGAAGCCGCCCGCGCCTGGCCATGCCCCCTGCTACGACACCAGGCCTTGGAAGGGAGCTCGTCAGGCTTGAGTTTCAGAGGATGGGATAGGATGGTCGCTTGGCTACAACCGTAAAAGTAGGAAATCTCAATCTATGAGCGGCGCACATCCAGGCACGCCGATTCGCAACATTGCGATCATTGCCCACGTCGACCACGGAAAAACCACCCTCGTCGACGCGCTGCTCGCTCAGTCAGGCATCTTCCGCGACAACGAGGCGGTTCCCACCTGCGTGATGGACTCCAACGACCTGGAGCGCGAGCGCGGCATCACCATTCTCAGCAAGAATACGGCGGTCGATTACGACGGCATCCGCATCAACATCGTGGACACCCCCGGCCACGCCGATTTCGGTGGCGAGGTGGAGCGGGTGCTGGGCATGGTCGATGGCTGCCTGCTGATCGTGGATGCCAACGAGGGCCCGATGCCGCAGACGCGCTTTGTGCTCAAGAAGGCCCTTGAAAAAGGCCTGCGGCCTATCGTCTTCGTGAACAAGATCGACCGGGCCCGCGTGGATCCCGAGATTGCCGTGGACAAGGTGCTGGATCTGTTCCTGGAACTCGGCGCCGACGACGACCAGTGCGATTTCCCGTATCTGTTCGGCAGCGGCATGGGCGGCTACGCCAAGCCGGACATGAAGACCGAGAGCGACACGATGCGGCCGCTCTTCGATGCCATCCTCCGGCATGTGCCGCCGCCGGTGGGCGATCCCAACAAGCCCCTGCAGCTGCAGGTCACCACCCTCGACTACAGCGACTTTCTCGGCCGGATCATGATCGGCCGGATCCACAACGGCACCATCAAGGCTGGCCAGCCCGCCGCTCTCCTGCGCGATGACGGCAGCGTCAAGCGTGGCCGCATCAGCAAGTTGCTCGGCTTCCAGGGCCTGCAGCGGGTGGAGATCGAGCAGGCCAGCGCCGGTGACCTGGTGGCCGTGGCCGGTTTCGACGAGGTGAACATCGGCGAGACCATCGCCTGCCCGGACAACCCGGAGGCACTCCCCCTGATCAAGGTGGACGAGCCCACCCTGCAGATGACCTTCGTGGTCAACGATTCCCCCTTCGCCGGCAAGGAGGGCAAATTCGTCACCAGCCGCCAGATCCGCGATCGTCTGCAGAAGGAACTGCTCACCAACGTGGCCCTGCGGGTGGAGGACACCGATTCGCCCGATCGCTGGTCCGTGAGCGGACGCGGCGAACTGCACCTCGGCATCCTGATCGAGACGATGCGGCGTGAGGGCTACGAGTTTCAGGTGAGCCAACCCCAGGTGATCTTCCGCACCATCGATGGCACCCCCAACGAGCCCTACGAAACCCTTGTGCTCGATGTGCCCGAGGCTGCGGTGGGAGCCTGCATCGAGAAGCTGGGAATCCGCAAGGCGGAGATGCAGAACATGGAGAACACCAACGACGGCCGCACCCAGCTGGAATTCGTGGTGCCTTCCCGCGGGCTGATCGGCTTCCGCGGCGAGTTCATCCGTGCCACCCGTGGGGAAGGCATCATGAGCCACTCCTTCCTGGATTACCGGCCGATGCAAGGGGATTTCGATGCGCGCCGCAACGGCGTGCTGATTGCCTTCGAGGAGGGAACGGCCACCTTCTACGCCCTCAAGAACGCCGAAGATCGGGGCCAGTTCTTCATCACACCCGGCACCAAGGTGTACAAGGGCATGATCATCGGAGAGAACAACAGGCCCCAGGACCTGGAGATCAACGTCTGCAAGGCCAAGCAGCTCACCAACATGCGTTCCGCCGGCGCCGAAGAGCTCGACACTCTCCAGGCCCCGGTGCAGATGACCCTCGAGCGGGCTCTGGAGTACATCGGTCCAGACGAGATGCTCGAGGTCACCCCCGAATCGATCCGGCTGCGCAAGCTGCCCTCGAAGAAGGCGGCCAAGCGCTGATTGGCGGCCCTGCCTCCCCCTGACCACGAGGAAGCCAGCCTGATCCGGGACCCTCGGCTGGCCGAGGCCATCGCCCGCTTCAACGCGGGCGACTGGTACGCCTGCCATGACGGATTCGAGGAGCTCTGGCACGAAACGGCGGGGCCGCTTCGCCCGGTGCTGCAGGGAATCCTGCAGATCGCCGTCGGTCAGTTGCACCTGGAGCGCGGCAACCGCCGCGGTGCCACCATCCTCACAGGAGAAGGCCTGGGCAGGCTGCGCAGCTGTGGCGATCAGGCCCTGGGGCTCGATCTGGAGCAGCTCAGAGGCCATGCGGCCGCGTGGCTGCAGGCCCTGCAGAACGCGGCGGATGCTCCTGTTCTCGACCCCCCCCGGCTGAACCGGGCCCAGGGCCATGCTCTGTAGATTGTGGCCTCAGCATCACTGGCACCGCTTCTTGGCCCTGCCTGCTCCCCGCGTCGCCAGCACCCTGCTGGGCCTGTGCCTCGGCGGCCTCGTCAGCCTGACGGCCACCGCCCAGGGGGCTCCTGATTCGACGACGGCCGCAGGATCGGCTCCAGCCCCCTCGCCGGCCAGAGCTGCCGTCACCGGCGTCGTGACGATCGAATCCGATCTCCAGAAGGCCGACAACGCCACAGGCATCCTCACGGCCAGTGGCAACGTGCGCATTGTCTACGCCGACCAGGGCGTGGTGGCCACCGCGCGGCAGGCCCAGTACTTCAGCCGCGAAGGCCGTGTGGTGCTCAGCGGCGATGTGGATGTGGTGCAGGATGAGGGCAACAGCATCCGGGCGGAGCGGCTGGTGTACCTGGTGGAGGGAGAGCGCCTCGTGGCCGAGCCAGCGCCGGGCCAGCAGGTGCTGACCCTCTACCGGTTCAGGGCCATCCAGCCCCCCGTGCCCTCGACCCAGCCATGACGCTGGCAATGAAGGAGGTGGTCCTGGCCATCGGGGGCCGGGTGCTGGTGGACCACGTCTCCCTGCAGCTGGAGCGCGGAGAGGTGGTGGGCCTGCTCGGCCCCAACGGCGCCGGCAAGACCACCACCTTCGGTCTGGTGACCGGCCTGATCCGGCCGGACGAGGGCGAGGTGCTGCTGGATGGCCGCGAGATCGCCCACCTGCCCATGCCCCAGCGGGCCCGTCTCGGCATCGGCTACCTGCCCCAGGAGCCCAGCGTGTTCCGCCAGCTCACGGTTCGCGACAACCTGCGCCTGGCACTGGAGTCCAGCCGCACCCCGGGTCACCTGCGCCGACAGCGGCTGAACGCCCTGATCGAGGATTTCCACCTCAGCGCCTTCCAGCATCGCCAGGGGTTTCAGCTCTCGGGCGGTGAACGGCGCCGCTGCGAGGTGGCCAGGGCCCTGGCCGTCGGCGCCGAGGGGCCCCGCTACCTGCTGCTGGATGAACCCTTCGCCGGCGTCGATCCGATCGCCGTCGCCGACCTGCAGCAACTGATCGAGGACCTGCGCAACCGGGGCATGGGACTGCTCATCACGGATCACAACGTGCGGGAAACCCTGGCGATCACCGACCGGGCCTACATCCTCTCCGAGGGCGCCATCCTGGCCTCGGGCAGCTCCACCGAAGTGGGGAACGATCCTCTGGTGCGCCGCCACTACCTCGGCGAGGGATTCCGGCTATGACCACGCTCAACCCACGGAGGATCGTCTTGCCGTCAGGGCTGCTGGGGTCGTGGCGCCGCCTGCCGCTGCTGGACCGCTGGATGCTGGGGGAGCTGATCGGTCCCCTGGTGTTCGGGGTGGCGGCCTTCACGGCCGTGTCCCTCTCGGTGGGCGCCGTGTTCGAGCTGGTGCGGCGGGTGGCGGAGTCGGGGCTGCCGCTCGATGTGGCGCTTCAGGTGCTGCTTCTGGAGTTGCCCTCCTTCCTGGTGCTCTCCTTCCCGATGGCCACCCTGATGGCCACCCTGCTCACCTACAGCAAGCTCTCGGGCAACAGTGAGCTCACGGCCCTGCGCAGCGTGGGCGTGCCCACCTGGCGCATGCTGGTGCCCGCCGTGGTGCTGGCCGTGGCGATGACCATGCTCACCTTCGGCTTCAACGAAGCGGTCGTGCCGAGCACCCTCAGCCAGGCCGAAGCGACCCTCAGCCGCGCCATCGGCCGTGCCGTGGCCGGCGAGCAGAGGGACAACGTGGTGTACTCCAAATACGGCCGGGTGGAGCTGCCCGATGGGAGCACCGAACGGGGTCTGACCCACATCTTCTACGCCCAGCGCTTCAACAAGGGCGTGATGGAGGACGTGACCCTGCTGGACCTGAGCCGCTCGGCCCACCGGGTGATGCTCACGGCCGATCGGGCCCGCTGGAGCTCCAGGGACGCCCAGTGGGAATTTCTGGATGGCCAGGTGGTGGGCATCGGCAGTAGTGGCTCGGAGGCCATCACCTCGGCCCGGTTCGATCGCTACCTCTATCCGCTTGGCAACCAGCCGCTGAAGGTGGCCAAACTGCCGAAGGACGCCAATGAGATGAGCATCGGCCAGGCCCGCACCGCCGAACGGCTCCTGCGGGAATCGGGCGACCTGCGGGCCGCCCGCAAGCTGCGGGTGCGCATCCAGGAGAAGTTCTCCTTCCCGGCGGTCTGCCTGGTGTTCGGCCTGATCGGCAGCAGCTTGGGGGCCCGTCCGCACTCCCGCCGCAGCCGCAGCCAGGGCTTCGGCCTCACCGTGCTGCTGATCTTCGGCTATTACCTGGTGGCCTTCAGCTTCAGTTCCCTGGGGGTCAAGGGCACCCTCACCCCGCTGCTGTCGGCATGGATGCCGGTGCTGATCGGCCTGGGAACCGGCCTGGTGCTGGTGCGGCAGGCCAGCCGCTGAGCGCCCCTGCCGGCGACCCGCCAGACTGGCCACTGGTTGTGCGTTGAAACCTTGCCCGATCTGCTCCACGATCCGGTTCTGGGCCTCGGCCTGGCAGCCTTCGCCCTGTTGCTGCTCGTGCTGCCCCTGGCGTTCTGGGCCCTGAGCGGCGGCGGCACCAGCTCGGTGGTGCGGCTGCTGGTGGCCAGCGCCAATCTCTGCCTCACCGCCCAGCTCGTGCTGCGCTGGATCGATTCCGGTCACTTCCCGATCAGCAACCTCTACGAGTCGCTCTGCTTCCTGGCCTGGGGCTGCACCCTCACCCAGCTGCTGGTGGAGCGCTCCTGGCCGTCTCCGCTGGTGCCCGCTGCCGCCACCCCGATGGCCCTGGGCTGCGTGGCCTTCGCCAGCTTTGCCCTGCCGGATCGTCTCCAGGAGGCCTCCCCGCTGGTGCCGGCCCTGCGCTCCAGCTGGCTGGTGATGCACGTGAGCGTGATCATGCTCAGCTACGCCGCCCTGCTGGTGGGATCCCTGCTGTCGGTGGCGGTGCTGTTCACCGACCGCGGCAAGGCTCTGGAACTGCGCAGCAGTTCCATCGGCAGCGGCGGCTTCCGCCAGGCCCAGTTGGCCACCGAGGGGCCCGGGGCGATGGCAGCTCCACTCAAGCTCACCAGTGGCGCCCTCTCGATGGCGGAACAGCTCGACTCGCTCAGTTACCGCACGATCACGGTGGGATTCCTGCTGCTGTCGGTGGGGCTGGTGAGCGGGGCGGTGTGGGCCAATGAGGCCTGGGGCAGCTGGTGGAGCTGGGATCCCAAGGAAACCTGGGCGCTGATCTGCTGGCTGGTGTATGCGGCCTATCTGCACACCCGCCTGATCCGGGGATGGCAGGGGCGCCGACCGGCGGTGGTGGCCTCCCTGGGTCTGGTGGTGATCGTCGTCTGCTACATCGGCGTGAACCTGCTGGGCATCGGTCTGCACAGCTATGGCTGGTTCTTCGAGAGCTGAGGCTCCAGCAGTCTGAATGCATGCGGCAGGCTCCCAGCTGATCGGTGGGAGCCTGCCGCCGGGAGCCTGGCGGACCCCTTCAGACCGCCACGGGGGCAGGACGGCGGCTCTGGCGGATGCCGGTGATGGCCTCGGCGTAGCTGGGCTGGTTGAACACCCCGGAGCCGCTCACAATCGCGTTGGCGCCGGCTTCGATCACCTTCCATGCGTTCTCCGCCTTGATGCCACCGTCCACCTCGATCCAGGGGTCGAGCCCCTTGGCGTCGCACATGCGGCGCAGATCACGAATCTTGTCCACCTGGCTCTCGATGAAGCTCTGGCCGCCGAAGCCGGGGTTCACGCTCATGACCAGCACCAGGTCGCAGAGCTCGAGGCAGTACTCCAGCGTGTCGATCGGGGTGCTGGGGTTGAGCACTGCGCCGGCCATCTTGCCGAGGTCCTTGATCTGGGCGAGGTTGCGGTGCAGGTGGGGGCATGCCTCGACCTGCACCGAGATGATGTCGGCGCCGGCCTTGGCAAAGTCGGCCACGTACTTCTCGGGCTCCACGATCATCAGGTGAACGTCGAGCGGCTTGGTCGTGACCGGGCGCAGGGCCTGCACGATCAGGGGACCGATCGTGATGTTGGGCACGAAGCGGCCATCCATCACATCCACGTGGATCCAGTCGGCACCAGCGGCATCGACCGCCCGCACGTCATCCCCGAGCCGGGAGAAATCGGCCGAGAGAATCGACGGTGACACCACCAGGGACTTGGTGCTCATGCTGGGATCGGTGGGTAGGGAAGAGCGATTGTAGGAAAGCCCCCTGCCCCCTCCAGCGGCAGGAGCGGGGAACGGCGCTGATACACTGATCGCCGCTTCCTGCCTGAAATGCCCCGCAGCAGCTGGCATCTCAGGCCTCAGCCCGAAGCCTCCACCCTTGCCGGACCACTGTGGATCGCACCCTCATCCAGGAAATTCTCGAGGTCGTTGAACAGGCCGCCATCGCCTCGGCCGAACTCACGGGTCTCGGCAAGAAGGACGAGGCGGACGCCGCAGCCGTCGAGGCGATGCGCAAGCGCATGGGCCAGATCCAGATGCAGGGCCGCATCGTGATCGGAGAGGGCGAGCGGGACGAGGCCCCGATGCTCTACATCGGCGAGGAGGTCGGCAGCGGCAGTGGCCCTGGCGTCGACTTCGCCGTCGACCCCTGCGAAGGCACCAACCTCTGCGCCAACAACCAGCGCGGCTCGATGGCCGTGCTGGCGGCCTCCGACCGGGGCGGCCTGTTCAACGCCCCCGACTTCTACATGAAGAAGCTGGCGGCGCCGCCGGCCGCCAAGGGCAAGGTGGACATCCGCAAGAGCGCCACCGAGAACATCCAGATCCTCAGCCAGTGCCTGGGCCTGGCCACGAGCGAGCTAGTGATCGTGGTGATGGACCGGGCCCGGCACAAGGACCTGATCGCCGAGATCCGCTCGACCGGTGCCCGGGTGCAGCCGATCTCGGACGGTGACGTGCAGGCGGCCATCGCCTGTGGCTTCGCCGGCACCGGCACCCACTGCCTGATGGGCATCGGCGCGGCCCCGGAGGGTGTGATCTCGGCTGCTGCCATGCGCGCCCTCGGCGGCCACTTCCAGGGCCAGCTGGTGTATGACCCCGCCGTGGCCCAGACCAAGGAGTGGGAAGGGCTCACCCGCGAAGGCAACCTGGCCCGCCTGGCCGAGATGGGCATCAGCGATCCCGACAAGATCTATGAAGCCGAGGAACTGGCCTCCGGTGAGAACGTGGTGTTCGCCGGCAGCGGCATCACCGATGGCCTGCTGTTCCACGGCGTGAAGTTCGAGAAGGACTGCACCCGTACCAGCTCCCTGGTGATCAGCACCCTGGACAACACCGCCCGCTTCACCGACACGGTGCACATCAAGCCTGGTGCCCAGAGCATCGCGTTGCGCTGATCGGCCCACCGATCAGCCCACACCTCCCTGCCACCATGCACATCGCCGTTGTCGGACTGAGCCACCGCACAGCTCCGGTTGAGATCCGGGAGCGGCTCAGCATCCCGGAGCAGGCCATGGATGCCTCCCTCCAGCAGCTCCGGGAGGACGACCAGGTGCTGGAGGCCTCGATCCTCAGCACCTGCAACCGGCTCGAGATCTACACCCTGCTGCGCCATCCCGAGCAGGGGATCTCCTCGGTGGGCGCCTTTCTCAGCCAGCACTCCGGCCTGGCGGTGGATGAGCTCACGCCCCACCTGTTCACCTACCACCACGAGGACGCGGTGGCCCATCTGCTGCGGGTGGCGGCCGGCCTCGATTCCCTGGTGCTGGGCGAGGGCCAGATCCTCTCCCAGGTGAAGAAGATGGTGCGGCTCGGCCAGGAGCACCACTCCGTCGGGCCGATCCTGAACCGCCTGCTCAACCAGGCCGTGAGCACCGGCAAGCGGGTGCGCACCGAGACCAACCTGGGCACCGGCGCCGTGTCGATCAGCTCGGCTGCCGTCGAGCTGGCCCAGCTCAAGGTGGGCCAGGCCCGGGGACAGGATGAGCTGGTGCCGCTCGACCAGGAGCAGGTGGCGGTGGTGGGGGCCGGGCGCATGGCCCGCCTGCTGCTGCAGCATCTGCAGGCCAAGGGCTGCCGCGCTGTGGTGCTGCTCAACCGCACCGTGGAGCGGGCCGAGCAACTGGCCGCCGACTTCCCCGCCCTGCCGGTGCAGTGCCGTCCGCTGGACGATCTGGACCACTGCCTGAGCACCTGCTCCCTCGTGTTCACCAGCACCGCGGCCGAGGAGCCGATCATCACGGCCCAGCGGCTGGCGGGCCTGAACCGGCGCAGTTCCCTGATGCTGGTGGACATCGGCGTTCCCCGCAACATCGCAGCCGACACCGCCACGGTCACCGGGGTGCAGGCGTTCGACGTGGACGATCTGCAGGAGGTGGTGACCCGCAACCAGGAGGCCAGGCGCGAGATCGCCGCCGAGGCGGAGGGCCTGTTGCGGGAGGAGGCCCGTCTGTTCCTGGAGTGGTGGGATGGCCTCGAGGCGGTGCCGGTGGTGAACCGTCTGCGCAGACGCCTGGAGGAGATCCGGGAGCAGGAGCTGCAGAAGGCCCTCAGCCGCATGGGCCCCGACCTCTCGGCCCGGGAACGGAAAGTGGTGGAGGCCTTGAGCAAGGGCATCATCAACAAGGTGCTCCACACCCCCATGACCAACCTGCGGGCCCCCCAGCCCCGCCAGCAGCGGCACACCTCCATGCGTGTGATCGAGGAGCTCTTCGAGCTCCAGGACGACGGATCCCTGAGCTCCGGTCCCTAGGACGTCAACGGGGGCACCCGGCCCGGTGCTCCCCGCCACCAACAGCGCCGCGCGGTACAGCCCGCACTCGCCCGCAGGAGCTCTGGTCCTGTACGGTCCCCCCAACAAGAGAAGGAATCAGGAGACATGAAACGCGTTCTCGCCATCATTCTGGGAGGAGGTGCAGGAACCCGCCTCTATCCGCTCACCAAGATGCGCGCCAAGCCCGCTGTGCCTCTGGCGGGAAAATACAGGCTGATTGACATTCCCATCAGCAACTGCATCAACTCGGAGATCAACAAGATCTATGTGCTGACGCAGTTCAACAGCGCCTCGCTCAATCGGCACCTGTCGATGAGCTACAACCTCTCGGCTGGGTTCGGCCAAGGCTTCGTGGAAGTGCTCGCGGCTCAGCAGACGCCCGACAGCCCCAGCTGGTTCGAAGGAACGGCCGACGCCGTGCGCAAATACCAGTGGCTGTTCCAGGAATGGGATGTGGACCACTACCTGATCCTCTCCGGCGACCAGCTCTACCGGATGGATTACAGCCGCTTCGTGCAGCACCACATCGACACCGGCGCCGATCTCTCGGTGGGAGCCCTGCCGGTGGACCCTGTCCAGGCCGAGGCCTTCGGACTGATGCGCACCGATGGGGAGGGGCACATCCAGGAATTCCGCGAGAAGCCCAAGGGCGAGGCGCTCGAGGCGATGCGCGTGGACACCCAGAGCCTGGGGCTCTCGCCCGAAGAAGCCGCCAAGCGTCCCCACCTCGCCTCGATGGGGATCTATGTGTTCAGCCGGGACACCCTGTTCGATCTTCTCAATTCCAATCCCACCGCCACGGATTTCGGCAAGGAGATCATCCCCGCCTCCTTGGCACGCGGGGACCAGCTGCGCAGCTACCTCTTCGACGATTACTGGGAGGACATCGGCACCATCGGCGCCTTCTACGAGGCGAATCTGGCCCTCACCCAGCAGCCGAATCCTCCGTTCTCCTTTTACGACGAGAAGTTTCCGATCTACACCCGCCCCCGTTACCTGCCACCCAGCAAACTGCAGGACGCCCAGGTCACCGAATCGATCATCGGCGAGGGGTCGCTGCTCAAGGCCTGCAGCATCCACCACTGTGTGCTGGGCGTGCGCTCCCGGGTGGAAGACCGGGTGGTGCTGCAGGACACGCTGGTGATGGGATCCGATTATTTCGAATCGTCGGAAGAGCGGGCCACCCTGCGGCAGCGGGGCGGCATTCCTCTCGGCGTGGGCAGCGGCACCACCGTGAGGGGGGCGATTCTGGACAAGAATGTGCGCATCGGCCGCGATGTCACGATCGTGAACAAGGATCGGGTGGAAGAGGCGGATCGACCGGAGCTCAACTTCTACATCCGCAACGGCATCGTGGTGGTGGTGAAGAACGGCACCATCGCCGACGGCACGGTGATCTGAATTTCAGTGATCTGACTTCAGTGATCGGAACCCCGAGATCTGAATCCTCTGATCGGATCAGGGGGCGGGACCGTGCCCTGCCCCTCCATCGCGCGCGGCGGTGATCAGGCCATTAGGCCAGGAGACCCTGACAGAGCGCCGTCAGTTGTGACGGATCGGCCCCGCTTCCGGACGCTCTGGCCACACTGAGCCCAAAGCCTCGAACCAACGGATGGGTACGGCACATTTCGGCCTGATCGGCCTCGGCGTGATGGGGGAGAACCTGGTGCTTAATGCCGAGCGCAACGGGTTCTCCAGCGTCGTCTACAACCGCACGTACGCCAAGACGGAAGCGTTCCTGAAGGGCCGTGGCGCCGGCAAGGACATCGTGGGGGCCAGCACTCTGGAAGAGTTCGTGGGAGCCCTGGAACGCCCCAGACGCATCCTGATGATGGTGAAGGCGGGACAGCCCGTGGACGACACCATCGCCTCGATCTCTCCGCTGCTGGAGGAGGGCGATCTGCTGATCGACGGCGGCAATTCCCTCTACACCGACACCGAGCGTCGCGTGGCCCAGCTGGAGAGCCAGAGTTTCGGCTACATCGGCATGGGCGTGTCCGGCGGGGCCAAGGGAGCCCTGGAGGGGCCCAGCATGATGCCGGGGGGCACCCGCTCGGCCTACGACGCGATCGAGCCCCTCGTGCGCAAGATGGCCGCCCAGGTGGAGGACGGCCCCTGCGTCACCTACATCGGGCCCGGTGGCGCCGGCCACTTCGTCAAGACCGTGCACAACGGCATCGAGTACGGGATCGAGCAGATCCTGGCCGAGGCCTACGACCTGATGAAGCGCTGCGGCGGCATGAACGGCGACCAGATGGCCGACGTGCTGGCCAAGTGGAACGACAGCGAGGAGCTGGCCTCGTTTCTGGTGGAGATCACCGAGGTGTGTCTCCGCACCAAGGACCCGGACAGCGGCAATGACCTGGTGGAGACGATCGTGGATGCGGCCGGCCAGAAAGGTACGGGCCTCTGGACCGTGGTGAGCGCCCTGGAGATGGGGGTGCCGGTGCCCACCATCTACGCAGCGCTCAACGCCCGGGTGCTCAGCTCCCTGCGCCAGGAGCGCCTCGCCGCCGAATCCGTGCTGCACGGCCCCGGCCCCCACCGGGTGGACCTGGGCGATCCGGCCGCGGGGCTGGAGCCGCTGCGGGATGCCTGCATCGCCGCCTGCATCGTGAGCTACGGCCAGGGCATGGCCCTGCTGCAGGAGGCCTCCAAGCTGCACGACTACGGCCTGGACTTCGCCGCCATCGGCCAGATCTGGAAGGGTGGCTGCATCATCCGGGCGCGGCTGCTGCAGCGCATTCAGGATGCCTACACCGCCGCCCCCGGTCTGCCGAACCTGATGCTGGACCCCTGGTTCGCCGAGCAGATCAACCGCCGCCTGCCCGGCCTGCGGCAGATCGTGGCCGGCGCCGCCCTGGCCGGCATTCCGGTTCCCTGCCTCTCCAGCACCCTCGACTACATCGACAGCTACCGCACGGGCCGGCTGCCCCAGAACCTGGTGCAGGCCATGCGGGACTGCTTCGGCTCCCACACCTACGAACGGGTGGACCAGGCCGGAACGTTCCACACCGAGTGGCTGGACTGAGCCGATGAGCGCTGCCCCGTCCCTGGATCCGGCATACAAGCTGGAATGCTGCGAGAGCGGCGAACCGCTGGCCCGACGCGCCGCCGAACTGATGGCCACCAGCATCGATCTGGCCCTGGCGCAGCGGGATCGCTGCCAGATCGCCCTGGCCGGAGGCAGCACACCGGAGGCCAGCTACGTGCATCTGGGGGGGCAGCACCTTCCCTGGGACCGGGTGGATGTGGTGCTGGGCGACGAACGCTGGGTTCCGGCCGAGGATCCCTCCAGCAACGCCCGCATGCTGCGCCAGACCCTGCTGGCCCAGCCGGCGGGGCAGAGCGCCCGCCTCCACCCGGTGCCCACGGATCTGGACACACCGCAGGAGGGGGCCCGGGCCTACGCCCAGCTGCTGCGCCTGCTGTGTCCGGGGGAGCCGCCCATGCTCGATCTGGTGCTGCTCGGCCTCGGCGACGATGGCCACACGGCATCACTGTTCCCCGGCACCTCGGCCACCCGGGTTCGCGATGAACTCGTGACCATCGGCGAGGGCAAGGGACTGCCGCGGGTCACGCTCACGGCGCCGGTGCTCTCGGCTGCCCGCAGGGTGATCTTCCTGGTGAGTGGCGCCGGCAAGGCCGAGGCCCTGCGGCGGCTGCTGGATCCCCAGGAGAGCCCGGAGCGCACGCCGGCCAGGCTGGTGCGGCCCTCCACCCCGATCCTGGTGCTAGCCGACAATGCGGCAGCCGCGCTGCTGCAGCCTTGATCCCGATCGCGTCCGCCGAAGCCTTCAGTGGCTGGCATGCCCTGAACGACACGATCATGGGCGGCCGCAGCCAGGGTGGATGCGCGGTGGGGCCCGCCGGCCTGCGGTTTCAGGGGGAGCTGGTGGAGGAAGGCGGGGGCTTCGTGAGCTGCCGCTCCCCGTTGTTCTCGCCGCCGCTCGATCTCTCCCCTTGTGAGGGGCTGGAGCTGCTGATCGAGGGCGGGGGCCGTCGCTTCAAGCTCGCCGTGGGTTGTGCGGACGGCCTGGCCGGCCTCACGGAGCTGATTCCCGGCGGCCTGCGCTGGGTGGCGGAATTCGCCACCGAGGTCGAGGGCGTCAGCCAGGTGCGGATCCCCTTCGCCGGCCTGCGGCCCTCCGTGCGGGCCCGCCCGGTGGGCCTGCCCCTGCGCTTCGATGCCACCCGGGTGAACAGGCTGCAGGTGCTGCACTCCCGCTTCGGCGATGACGGCTCCCCCAATGCCGGGTTCCGGGCCGGAGCGATCCGTTTCCTGATCCAGGCGATCCGTGCCTACCCCTGACGACGAGACCGCACCGAACACCGACCTGGTGCAGCTGGTGGCCGCCGCCGCCGATCTCTGCCGCAGGCCCCTGCGCCATGCCGTGCTGCCCGCCCGTGTGGAGGAGGACACGGCGGCGGCCCCAGACATGGAGGCAGATGGGGCGGCAGATGGGAAGCCAGATGAGGCGGACGACTGTTGTCTCAGGCTGGAGGTGCGCAGCCCGGACGGCGAACGCCGGCCCCAGGACGACCTGGAACTGGAGCTCTACCGCAGCGGCGATGGGCTGAATCTCACGCTCGCCTGGGCGGATGACCCCGATCGGCCGATGCTCTGGCATGGCCAGCACCCGGTGTGGATGCGGCCGGATACGGGGGAGCGCTGCGAGCGCCCCCAGGATGGTGCCGCCCTGGAGGCGCTGGCCAGGAGGTTGCGGGCGCTGATGGCTCCTGCCCCAGCCTGAGCGGCGGCGGGCCCCTCAGGCCAGATCGGTCACCGCACCGAGGCTGCTGCTGCTCACCAGCCGGGCGTACTTGCCGAGCACACCGGTTCGGTAGCGGGGCTCGGGCTTCACCCAGGCAGCCCGCCGGGCAGCCAGTTCCTCGTCGGGCACGTTCAGCTGGATCAGCAGCTGGTTCGCATCCACGGTGATGCTGTCCCCCTCGTGCACCAGGCCGATCGTTCCCCCCACGGCGGCCTCCGGGGCCACATGGCCCACCACCAGGCCGTAGGAGCCACCGGAGAAGCGACCGTCGGTGATCAGGGCGACGCTCTCGCCCAGCCCCTGGCCGATGATGGCGGCCGTGGGGCTCAGCATCTCGCGCATGCCGGGCCCGCCCACCGGCCCCTCGTTGCGCACCACCACCACGTCGCCGGGCTGGATGCCGCCGGCCAGAATGGCGGCCAGGCAGGACTCCTCGCTCTCGAACACCCGGGCCGGGCCGGTGATCACCGGGGTCTTCACCCCGGAGATCTTGGCCACCGCCCCTTCCTCCGCCAGATTTCCCTTGAGGATGGCCAGGTGCCCCCTGGCATAGAGGGGGTTGCTGAGCGGACGGATCACGTCCTGATCGGCGGGGGGATCACTGGGAACCGAAGCCAGCACCTCCGTGAGGGTCTTACCTTCGATCGTGCGGCAGTCGCCATGCAGCAGACCGGCGTCGAGCAGGAGCTTCATCACCTGGGGAATGCCCCCGGCCCGATGCAGGTCCACCGTCACATAGCGGCCGCTGGGCTTGAGGTCGCA
Source organism: Cyanobium sp. PCC 7001 (assembly GCF_000155635.1). Taxonomy (NCBI): domain Bacteria; kingdom Bacillati; phylum Cyanobacteriota; class Cyanophyceae; order Synechococcales; family Prochlorococcaceae; genus Cyanobium; species Cyanobium sp. PCC 7001. Next base: position 556,112 of record NZ_DS990556.1, on the reverse strand, counting down.
GATCACCGGCACGCGCTGGCGGATCCGCTCGAAGTCGTCGATGCTGAGCTCCACCCCTGCGGTGCGGGCGATGGCCAGCAGGTGCAGCACCGAGTTGGTGGAACCGCCCACGGCCATGATCACGCTGATGGCGTTCTCGAAGGCCTCCCGGGTGAGCAGGTCCCGGGGACGGATGTCGGCGGCGATGGCCTGCACCAGCACCTCGGCGGAACGGGCGGCGCTCTCCGCCTTCTCCGGATCTTCCGCCGCCATGGTGGAGCTGTAGGGAAGGCTGAGGCCCAGCACCTCGAAGGCCGAACTCATCGTGTTGGCGGTGAACATGCCCCCGCAGCTGCCGGCACCAGGACAGGCGTTCTTCTCGATCGCGAGGAGTTCGGACTCATCGATGCGACCGCCGGAGAACTGGCCGACCGCCTCGAAGGCGCTCACCACCGTGAGGTCACAGGGCCCCAGCCTGCCGGGCTTGATGGTGCCCCCGTACACGAAGATAGCCGGGATGTTCATCCGGGCCATGGCCAGCATGGCGCCGGGCATGTTCTTGTCGCAGCCGCCCACAGCCAGCAGGCCGTCCATGCTCTGGGCGTTGCAGGCGGTTTCGATCGAATCGGCGATCACCTCGCGGCTCACCAGGGAGTACTTCATCCCTTCGGTGCCCATCGAGATGCCATCGCTCACCGTGATGGTGCCGAAGGTCTGGGGCATGGCCCCGGCGGCCTGGGCGGCCTGCTCCGCCCGGCGGGTGAGGTCGTTCAGGCCGAGGTTGCAGGGCGTGATCGTGCTGTAGCCGTTGGCGATCCCGATGATCGGCTTGCCGAAGTCGTCATCCCCGAAACCCACGGCCCGCAGCATGGCCCGGTTGGGCGAGCGCTGGACGCCCTGGGTGATCGCATCGGAACGGAGCATGGCCGCAGCGGAGAGTGCCTTCGAGGCAACCTACCGGCCGGTGGCCATCGCCTCGAGCTGGCGACGCACCTCGTCGATGGCTTCATTGAGCTGGTGCACCTTGTCGTGCAGCTCACGGTCGCTGCGCTCGGAAGCTCCGGCGGCGGCGGAGTCGTCGAGCACACCGCCGCTGTCCTGGAAGCGGGAGAGGCGCAGGACCCGCTGCTGGCGGGCTTGGAGACGCCGGTTCTCGGCAGCCGAGAGCAGCCACCAGGCCAGGCCGGCGGCGCCGATCACCGCACCGGCCAGGGCACTGAACAGCAGGGCCGAGGAATCGCCTGCGACACCGGTCGCAGCGGATGTGGCCGCCGTGGATCGGCCCGATCTGCCGCGCCAGGCCCCGGACTCCGCACGCGAACCTGCCATCTCCAGCCTGGAACTGCTGCAAGCC
>NZ_DS990556.1:447920-554562 GCF_000155635.1 Cyanobium sp. PCC 7001 | reverse complement strand
CACCGAACAGCCGATCACCGACCCGGCCGATGCCGGGATCGATCTCCCGGCCCTGGGTGAGCCCGGGATCGATGCAGCCGGTGTAGAGGGTGAGCCAGGGGAAACGCTCGCCGATCAGGGCCAGGCCCGGTCCTGAGGCCAGAGCCGTGATCACCCGCAGGCGATCGCCCGTCACACCGCGCCTCTGCAACTGCTCCAGCAGGGCCGCCAGGCTGTGGCCCGTGGCCAGCTCGGGGGCGAACACCAGCACGCCGCAACGGCTCTCGATCGAGTCGGGCAGCGTGGTGCCGCATCGGTCCACGTGCTGCACCCGGGCAGCGGGCAGCACCTGGCGGGCCCCATCCCACAGGCCCAGCCCGGCGGTGAGCACGGGAAGGGCCAGAAGCGGTACGGCGGGATCCACCACCATCCCCTCGGTGGAGCCCAGGCATCCATCGATCGGGGTGGCTCGCTGGGGCAGCCAGTCGCGCAGGGCCTCGTAGGTGAGCCAGCGGCCCAGTTCGGCCATGGCCGTGGCGTAGACGGCGGATGGGGTGTGCCGGTTGCGCAGCACGCTGAGCCAGTGGCCGATCAGGGGGTGGGGGGGAACCACCACCCGCAGGGTCATCCCCATGGTTGCCATAAGTTGAGGCTTCACCGTAGTTGTGCGCCGATGGGCCCCGTCCGTTCCCTGCTGCACGCCCTGAGCCGCCGGCTGGTGATGGCCTGCCTGCTGGGCGCGATGCTGCTGGTCCTGGCCCCCGGCGCCCAGGCGATCACCGCCCCCGAGCTGAGGGGCCAGAGGGCCCTGCAGGATCTCCAGCCCGACATGCATGGCCGCAACCTGCGCCAGCAGGAGTTCCTGAAGGCCAGCCTCGAGGGGTTCGACTTCAGCGAGGCCGATCTGCGCGGCGCCGTGTTCAACGGCAGCTCCTTGCGCGAGGCGGACCTGAGCGCCGCCAACCTCGAGGACGTGGTGGCCTATGCGACCCGCTTCGATGACAGCAACCTGGAGGGGGCCATCCTGCGCAACGCCATGCTGATGCAGAGCCGCTTCAAGGGCAGCAGCATCACCGGCGCCGACTTCAGCGACGCGGTGCTGGACCTACCGGAGCAGAAGGCGCTCTGCGCCCGGGCCACCGGGGTGAATCCCAGCACCGGCGTCTCGACGCGCGAGAGCCTGGCCTGCCGCTGACGGCATTCCCATCGCCGCCACGCCCGGCGATGAGGTCGGTGGAGAAGTTCTGGGGTCTGCCCATAGGATCGGACTCCGGTTCCGCTGGTGAACAGCCAGCGGAGGCAACGGGGAAAGCCGGTGAAAGTCCGGCACTGTCCCGCAGCTGTGATGGCGGAGTGAGCCTGGCTCGCTCCCGCCCAGTCAGAACGCCCGCCGGTTTTCCTGATCTCTCGGCGCGGACCGAACCATGACAATCCAACAAAGGGCTGGCCGCTCCACCGGGCTGGGCCTGGCCCTGACGGTGTTCAGCCTGGCCCTGCCGGCACGGGCCCATCACCTGCTCGACATCAATGGCCTCCAGCCCACGCCCCTGAACGGGCTGGTGAGCGGCCTGCTCCATCCCGTGATCGGCCCGGACCATCTCCTCTTCCTGCTGGCCCTCTCCCTGGTGGGCTGGCAGCGGCGGGGCGCCTGGATGGTGGCCTTGCTGGCCGTGGGTCTGCTGGGCAGCGCGGCGGGCCTCGTGGCACCAGGGCTGCCGGGGGCCGAGCTGATCGTGGCCGGCACCCTCAGCGTGGTGGCCCTGGTGCTCTGGGGCTGGCTGCCCGCCGTGGCACTGCTGCCGGCGATGGCTCTGCACGGTTACGTGCTCAGTGGCTCGGTCCTGGGCTGGAGCGCCATGCCGCTGGCGTCCTACGGCCTGGGTCTGCTGCTCAGCCAGGCCGCGCTGCTGCTGCTGTCCCTGGCACTGCTGCGGCGCTTCACCGCCCGACTTCCCGCCGCAGGGCTCCGCTGGGCGGGGGCCCTGCTCGTTGGGGTCAGCGCCACCCTGGCCCTGGCCAGTGGCCTGGCATGAGCCATTCCCCTGGCATGACAGCAGCCATCAACACAGTCCCATCGCCTACCGGAGGCGGCCGGTTGCCGGTCACCGTGGTGACCGGATTTCTCGGTGCCGGCAAGACCACCCTGCTGCGGGAATTGCTGCTGCATGGTCAGCAGCGGCTGGCCGTGCTGGTGAACGAGTTCGGCGAGGTGGGCCTCGACGGGGATCTCCTGCGGGGCTGCGGGTTCTGCCCCGAGGAGGAGATCGACAGCCGCCTGGTGGAACTGGCCAACGGCTGCCTCTGCTGCACGGTGCAGGAGGACTTCTTGCCCACGATGCAGCAGCTGCTGCAACGGGCCGACCAGCTGGACGGCATCCTGGTGGAGACGAGCGGTCTGGCGCTGCCCGAACCCCTCGTGGCAGCCTTCGGCTGGCCGGAGATTCGCGCACGCACCCGAGTCAACGGGGTGGTGACGGTGGTGGACGGCGAGGCGGTGGCCGCCGGCTCGGTGGTGGCCGATCCGGCGGCGCTGGAAGCCCAGCGCCTGGCGGATCCCAGCCTCGACCACGCCACGGCGATCGATGAGCTGTTCGCTGAACAGCTGGAGTGTGCGGATCTGGTGCTGGTGAGCCGCGCCGATGGGCTCGATGCAGCTGGGCTGCAGCGGGTACGGCAGCGGGTGGAGGGTCTGGTGCGGCCCGGCACACCGATCCTGCCGATGGAGCGGGGTCATATCGATCCATCGCTCGTGCTGGGCCTCGGGGACCCGAGCCAGGGCGTCCAGACACCCGACCACGACACCGGTCCTGACCATGACCATGACCACCACGATCACAGCCATGTGGCCGTGGAGGCGGTGGCCATCCGCCTGCAGGGCACCTGGCCCCGGGCAGTAGTGGAGGCGGCGGTGCAATCGCTCAGCCGGGAGCAGGGACTGCTGCGGGTGAAGGGGCGTGCCTGGCTGCCCCGGAAGGCCCGTCCCCTGGTGATCCAGACGGTGGGACCCCGGTTCGACAGCTGGTTCGAAGCGGCCGATGGCGACGGCATCAGCGCGGCAGCAGGCCAGGCACCGGGCCTCGAACTGGTGCTGCTGGGCTTCAGCCTGGATCAGGCCGAGCTCCAGAAGGCCCTGCTGCGGGCCCTGCAGCAGGGCTGATCGATCACGCCCGACTCGACCTAGTGATTTCCCTGGTGACGCGCTCTAGTCGAGCGGGATGTCGCCCTGGGCGCAGATCCCGTCCCAGCAGAGGGCGGGCTCCTCACTCCAGCGGGCTTCCACCGGAATCCAGGGCGAGGCCGAAGTTGGCCGGCTGGGGCTGGGCCGTTGCATGGTGACCGAACCGCGCCCATCGTGGCGGAATTCGATTCTCTGGTCATCGAGGATCAGGCTCCAGCGCTCACCGACGGAGTCCACCAGCATCTGGCAGTCCCGCCACGGACCCTGCCGATCACGGCAGCGCAGGGCGATGGGCTCCTTGGACGGCGGCGCGCCGGAACCATGGCTGCCGGTGGCACCGGCACTCACCGGCTGCCCGGGCAACAGCAGCAGGCCACCCAGCAGCAGGGCCAGAACGCCAGGGGTGGGCCGCGCGGAAACGAGAGGATCCGGAACGACACGATCCGCGTCGCGATCGCTCCGGTGGTGGCGGTGGAGAACGGACACCAGGCCCCGCTGCCTGCTACCTCTTCACGCTGCCAATCGCCAGGGGGGCGGCGGCCTGTGGGCTGCCAAGATTTAACAAACACCCACTCCTCCGTGCCCGTCTACTGCGCCCGCGTGCAGGTTTCCCTGCGTCCCTCGGTTCTCGACCCGGCCGGAGAGGCCACCCGCGCCGCCGCTGCCCGGCTTGGTGTGGTCAACCTGCGCCGCCTGCGGATCGGCAAGGCGATCGAGCTGGAACTGGAGGCGCCCGATGCCGCCACGGCCCGGCAGCAGCTGGAACTGCTCAGCGATCGACTGCTGGCCAACCCGGTGATCGAGAACTGGACGCTCGACCTCAAGGAACAGCCCGAGGAGCCGCAGGCATGACCGTCGGCATCGTGGTGTTCCCCGGCTCCAACTGCGACCGGGATGTGCGCTGGGCTCTGGAGGGGTGCCTGGGCGTGCCGACACGGTTCCTCTGGCACGAGGAACGGAACCTGGACGGGCTGGATGCCGTGGTGATTCCCGGCGGCTTCAGCTATGGCGACTACCTGCGTTGCGGGGCGATCGCCCGCTTCGCCCCCGTGCTCACGGAAGTGCGGCGGTTTGCCGAGCAGGGAGGGCCGGTGCTCGGCATCTGCAACGGGTTCCAGGTGCTCACCGAGATGGGACTGCTGCCTGGCGCCCTCACCCGCAACGCCCGCCTGCATTTCGTGTGTGAACCCACGGGGCTGGCGGTGCATCCGGGCCAGTGCCGCTGGCTGCAGGGCTACGGCGAGGGCGAGACCATCGAGCTGCCGATCGCCCATGGCGAGGGACGCTTCCAGGTGGAGCCCGACCAGCTCACCAGCCTGGAAGCCAATGGCCAGGTGGTGCTGCGCTACGCCGCCAATCCGAACGGTTCAATGGGCGATGTGGCGGGCCTCACCAACGGACAGGGCAATGTGCTGGGCCTGATGCCGCACCCGGAGCGGGCCTGCGATCCGCTCATCGGCGGCATCGATGGCCGACGATTGCTGGAAAGCCTGATGGGCTGAGCGCTTCCGGTCGTCTGAACCTGCCAGGAGATCTCTCCTTGCCATGAAGATTGTCATGAAAAGGGGCCCCGTCAGGGGCCCGGATGGCGCCATGGGGCGCCGGCCATGGTGCTGTGGGAATCAGTTGACCGCAGCGAAGAAGTCCTTCGATTTCACGGGGTCGGGATTCATGGTCTTGTCACCGGGCTGCCAGTTGGCCGGGCAGACCTCGTCGGGGTGGGACTGCACGTACTGGAAGGCCTGCAGGACCCGCAGGGTTTCGTCCACACTGCGGCCGACGGGCAGGTTGTTGATCGTGCTGTGCATGATCACCCCGTCGGGATCGATGATGAACAGACCCCGCAGGGCCACGCCGGCTTCCTCGTCGAGCACGTTGTAGGCGCGGGCGATCTCTTTCTTGAGGTCAGCGATCAGCGGATAGTTGCAGGCACCCAGACCACCGTTCTTGCGGTCGGTCTGGACCCAGGCCAGGTGGCTGAACTCACTGTCCACCGACACACCCAGCACCTCGGTGTTCTTGCTGGTGAAATCGCCGTAGCGGTCGGAGAAAGCCGTGATCTCCGTGGGGCACACGAAGGTGAAATCGAGCGGATAGAAGAACAGCACCACGTACTTGCCGCGGTACTGAGAAAGGGAAACCGTCTGGAATTCCTGATCCACCACAGCGGTGGCCGTGAAATCGGGAGCGGGCAGGCCGACGAGCCGGGACATACGTGCGTGCAAGGTGAAGAACGGAAGGCGCGTGCGGCCGGCCAGGACAGACTGCCTGAGCGTACTCGTACCGACTTCCAGTTACATCCTACAATTTATCACAGGTGCGTGGCGGCCACGCCATAGGCTGGCAGCAGTTCGACGATTCGAGGCTATGGGTTGGGACCCTGCCGTGCTGCGCAAGTACAACACCACGGGCCACTTCCGGCTGCTGAGCCAGCTGAAAGGGGAACTCAAGAGCAACCCGCTCGTCCGTCCCAAGGAGGGACAGACCGTGGGGGAAGTGAACCGCAGCAAGGGTCTGATCAGGGCGATGGAGGCCCGCGGCACCGGCCGCAGCCGACGGGCGACGGCCGCCGCCCAGGCCGCTGCCGCGTACCCGGTGGTCGTGCGGGAAGACCCGGCGGCAGCCCAGGTGGCCTCGGACAGCGCCATGCCGGCTGAGGACGTCGGCGAAGCGCCGTTCACCGGTGATCACGACGGGGAGAACGGCGCGGGCAGCTTCCGCGCCCGCCTCAATGCCATCGACCTGCGCTGAGCACAGGCCGCAAGCGTCTCGGGCTGGCCGGGAGGCAGCCTGAAGGAGTACTCAGACATCACCTCCCCCTGGCCGTTTCCGTGCCTGGGAGAGGCGTTGGATGCCAGCACAACAGTGCCAGGCTCAAATTGTGGCGTGCACTGACGCCGGACAACCCACGGATTGAGGGAAACGCTCTGATGCAGTGAAACCCACTGAAGGGTTGAAACCGGCCTGGACTAAAGGTCCCGACCATGGACCACATTCAGAACGAAATCATGGCCGCAGCTTCTGATCTCAGAAGGCCACACAATGGCTCGGGGGAGACTTGAACTCCCGACCTTGGGGTTATGAATCCCACGCTCTAACCAGCTGAGCTACCGAGCCGCGGTGGGATGAGTGTATCAGGCGCGGGGTGGCAGGAACTGGAGCGGATTGGCGGCACCCTTGGAGGGCGGATGGATCTCGAAGTGCAGGTGCGGACCGGTGCTGCGGCCGGTGCTTCCCATCAGGGCGATGAGGGTTCCCTGGGCCACCTCCTGACCCGCGGACACCATCAGGCGGCTGTTGTGGGCATAGAGGGAACGGCTGCCGTCGGGGTGGGCGATCGTCACCAGATAGCCGTAGCCACCGTCATGCCAGCCGGAGAACGACACCCGGCCGCGGCGGGCCGCCACGATGGGGGTGCCCACGTTGTTGGCCAGATCGATGCCCTTGTGCATCCGCCCCCAGCGCCAGCCGTAGCCGGAGGTGAACACCCCCTTGGTGGGCCAGATCCAGCCGTCGGCGATCACGTTGCCTCCCTGTCCCCCGGGTTCGGTCTCCACGCCGGGGATCTGGGGCCAGCTGAGGCCTCCACTGGTGGAAGGCTTGAGGCCGAGCACGGCCCGCTGGCGCACCGGAGCCGCCTGCACCAGTTGCACCTCGTTGCCGGCCACCAGCCGGGCGGTCTGCATACCGGGGTTGAGGCGGAGCAGCTCCGCCATGGTGAGGCCGTAGCGCTGGGCGATCTTCATCACGGTGTCGCCAAGACGCACCACGCCGGTGGCCTGCACCGGGGGAGGAGCCTGAAGGGGGGGGGTGCGCCGCAGCTCGGTGGTGTCGATGGCCGCCAGCAGTTTCACGGCACGGGTCTGCTGGGAGGGCACCACGAGCCAGTCTCCGCGGTCGAACTCGTGGTCGGAAGCCACGTCGTTGAGGGTGGCGAGCCGATCGGGCTGAATGCTGAGGTCGCGGGAGAGTTCGTCCAGGCTCACCGGACGTCGCACCTTCACCCAGAGCTTGTCATTGCTGGCCTGAGGCAGCGAAGCCAGCAGCTGATCCACAGCGGGATCGTCGGATTCGGCGGCGCCGAAGGCCTGGGTGACGGCAGGCATGCCGGCGGCCAGAGCCGCTGTGAGCAGAAGGGACGTTTTGATTGATGTCAATGGCTTCATCAAAGGTTCCCCAAACGACAAGGCTCAGTAGAGAAGCCGAGATCTCTGAGCCGCGCAGACAGTAGCGGACGGGCCTGGGCGGTTCAAGTGCGCCCGCCTACAGACAGGACACAGGAACAGGCCACTGGCAGGGCGTTCACTGGGATCGGGGCGGGCCGATCAGGGGCGGTCGGCCTCCTGCCGCAGCGCTTCGAACAGCACCACACCCACGGCCACCGAGAGGTTGAGGCTGCGCACGCCCCCCTCGGGATGGTGCCGGGAGCGCCGCATCGGGATCGTGAGCACCGCGTCTGCCCGCTGGAGGGGCTCCGCGGGCAGGCCATCGCTCTCACGGCCGAACAGGAGCCAGTCGTCGGGCTGAAAGCGAAACGCGGTGTAGGGCGTAATGCCGTGGGCGCTGAGGGCCACCAGGCGCCCCCCCTGCCGGCCCTGCACCCCGGTGAAGGCCGGCCAGTCGGCATGGAGCGTGAGGGGCACATAGGGCCAGTAGTCGAGGCCGGCACGGCGCAGGGTGCGATCGCTGATCTCGAACCCAAGCGGACCCACCAGATGCAGCTCCTGGGCCGTGGCGGCGCAGGTGCGGGCCACGTTGCCCGTGTTGGGCGGAATCTGGGGCTGGTACAGCACGACCCGGGGCATGGTCAGGACAGCGGGGGCAGCGGCTGGCTCAGCGGGGCACCGGCTGACTGATGGCCGCCAGATCGAGGGCCCGGCCCGCCACCACCAGCCAGCAGCGCTGGCACAGAGGCGCCAGCCGTTGCTCCAGCGCGCCCAGACGATCGCGGAAGCGACCACCAATGGCCGTGGCGGGCACCACCCCCCAGCCGGTCTGCTCGCTCACCACGATCACCCGGCCGGGGCAGGCCGCCAGGGCGGCGCAGAGCTCCTCGCTGCTGCGGAGCCACTGGTCGTCGCTCTGGTCCAAGCCCCATGCCACCCAGGTGCCCAGGGCATCCACCAGGGCCAGCTCCGCCGGATCCAGATGCCGCAGGGTCTGCGCCAGCGCGGCCTGCACCTCCAGGACACGCCAGCTGGGGGGGCGGCGCAGACGATGGACCTGGAGGCGAGCCTGCCAGGCGGGATCCTGCTGACGGGTGTCGGCGGTGGCGAGGTAGAGCACCGGGCCTGGATGGGCGGAGGCGAGGTGTTCGGCCCAGCGGCTCTTGCCGCTGCGCGCCGGGCCGGTGACCAGCTGGCAGCGGGTGTCAGCGTCCACGCTCAGCCGCCACCGTTCATGTTGCGCAGGGTCGCCACCGAGGATGGGGACACGCGGTTCAGGTAGCGGAAGATCCAGTACTTGAACACCGTGGCCAGCACCACCGGGAAGGTGGCGATGAACAGCATGATGAAGTTCTCCTGGGCGGGCAGACCCAGGTGGTGGGCGACCCCATCCAGCAGCACGGTCCAGCCTTCCGGGCTGTGGAACCCCACGAAGATGTCGGTGAAGAGGATGATCGCGAAGGCCTTGGCGCTGTCGCTCAGGCCGTACACCAGTTCATCCACGAACCCGCGCAGCACCTGAAGATCGCGGCGCCAGAAGAGGCACACCAGCACGAATCCCACCAGTCCGGCCAGGTCTGCCAGCACGTTCTTGATCGCGTGGGTGCTGGCCTGATCGGCTTCCTCCTTGAGTTCCTGGGCCCTCTCGGCCAGTTTCTGGTGCAGCTCGTCGCTGGTGGGCAGGCGGTTGCCGGTGAGAAGGGCGTCGAACTCGATCTCGGCGCGGTACACCCGCAGCTTCTCCACGGCCCGTTCCTCCAGCTGGGGGCGCGGATAACTCAGGAAGCCGTGGTCGGGGGCAAAGCGATCCACCAGGGGAGACACCACATAGGTGCGGCTCACCTGCTGCAGCAGGACGGGCACCAGCACCATCAGCAGCAGGATGCGCAACGACACCAGCGTGGAGTCGCGCCGGCGGCGGAAACCGGCGACCATGTTCGCCTCGGCCTTGGGGTCGAGCTGGCGGCGCACCTGGTCCACCACCCCAAGCAGGCTGCGGGGCAGCACTTCGGGGGAGCGGCTGATGGCCGGCAGGGGCTGGCGGCGCGGGTCGTAGCGGCCCACCACGGTTTCGATCAGCTGCAGCTGCCGCAGTTCCTGGCCCAGCAGCTCGCCGCGGTTCGGCTCGAGCACGGCCAGGCTCTGCCGGCAGACGTCCAGGGCGGCCCGGAACCGCCGCAGCACCTGGTCCTGCACCCCGCGCGGCAGGGCCAGCTCCAGTTCGGGACGCACCGGGCGGTCGTTGTAGTGCTCCAGCTCGATGCTCTGAATCAGCAGCGCCGCTTCATAGCCCCGCTCGAGGTGATGACTGAGATCCAGTGCCTCGGCACGACCGAAGGCACCCAGCCAATCGGTGAGGCCCATGGGAGATCAGCGGGAGAAGACCCACCAGGTGGCCATCGGCACCACGGTACCGACCACCAGCAGCACCACCACCCAGGTGAAGGCGTTGCTCTCGGCGGTCTCTTCCTTGGTGGGAACGTTGGTGGGGAGCGTCTCCACCTCGGCCACCACGGGCTCCCCGGGATCCTCCCCGCCCTGCAGCACGGTCTGCAGCCGGCTGATCCCATCCAGACTGGCCTGGCGGAAGCGGGCGCCGTCGCGGATCGGCTGGGCCATGGTGGTGCGGGCGGTGCTGCGCAGCAGCGACGGGCTCAGTTGGCCCTTCAGCTCAGGCGAGCTCACCACCGCAGCGGAGTTGGTCTGGCTGTCGATCAGGAACAGCAGCTGGCCCTCATCGCCGGCGGTGGCCTGCCAGCGCTCCAGCAGCTCGCTGCCCAGCTGGGGCAGGGACAGGCCGTAATCGAGCCGGGTGAGGGTGATCAGGTGCGCGTCCACCCGCTCGGCCTGCAGCGCCTCCAGCTGACGGCTCACCTCGGCATTGGCCGCCCGGCTGAGCACGTTGGCCGTGTCGAGCACCCGCTCCTCGGGCGGGCTCTCCGGGAAGGCGTTGGCGGAAACGGCCAGGGCGGGGGCGGCGGCCCCCAGGCCCAGCACCAGCACGGCCAGGGCCGCCCAGCAGGCCTGCAGGACACGCTGCCGCCGCGACAGGACGCCGCGGCGGTGTGGGGAGATCAGGGCCTGGGGCAGGATCAACTCGATCGGCGCGCGTCCCCCTAGTTTGCCTGGTTCCGCCAGGCCTGTCCCCCGCGCCGTCATGAGCCTCCCCGCACCCGCCCGCACCGCCCTGGGGTGCGGTGTCCTCGGGCTGGTCCTGGTGGTGGTGAACCAGCTCAGTGCCGGGGGACTGACCCCCCCCCTGGAACGGGCCGGAGTGCTCGCCAGCCTGCTGGCGGTGGGTTTGATGCTGGTGGGGGTGCTGTGGACCCGGGCAAGCCCCGAGGCCGCCGCCAGGTCCCCGCTGGCGGGCCAGGAGGGTCTGGAGCTGGCGGAGGAACTGCCGGCCGAGGCGGTGGAGGAGCTGGGCTGGGGCAGCCAGATGCTGCTCACGGCCACCCCGGCGGCCGTGGTGCTGGTGCAGTGGCGGGGAGAGACCCTGCTGCGCCGGGGGCTGCTCACCAGCACCCCGTTCGAGCCGGGTGCCATCTGCGCCAGGGCTATCGAACGCCAGCGACCGCTGTCACTGGTGAACCTGCACCTCTACCCGGGACGCGCCGAGTTCGAGAGGCTGCTGCCGGAGCTGCCGGCCGTGGTGGTGCAACCCCTGGGCAAGGAGGGGCTGCTGCTGCTGGGCGGCTGGTCGGTGCGCTGCTTCAGCCGCAGCGACCTCACCTGGGTGGAGGGCTGGGGCCGGCGGCTCACAGCCCGATTGGAGCCGGTGCGGCCCGGTCGCGCCGGCTCCGATCCGGCGCCTCCGGAAGCCGAAGCTGGGTCCTGACCCGGGCTCCCGAACCGCCGAACTGCACGAAGCCGTTCTTCGACGCCGTGCCGGTGAGCCGCTCGGCCCTGGTCACCTGGTCGTTCTCCTCCCGCCGCAGGGTCACACCGCCGCTGGCCTCGACGGCCCCGGTGTCCCAGTTCCACTGACAACGCTGCGCCTGCAGGCTGTCGCCGGGCTGGTTCAGGCGGCAACCGGAAGGCACCACGGCCGTGGTGGTGGCGAAGTTGAGCTGGAAGCCCGATCCGCGCAGGCTGGCTTCCCCCAGACGCCCCTCGAAGGGCTGATCGCTGGTGAGCAGGCGGCGCTCCAGATCGATCCGCGCCCCTCGGGCCAGCAGCTCCCCGTTCTGGCCGGGATCCACCACCCGCACGGGGCCGCGCAGGTCGATGGTGCGGTTGCGGGTGTTGGCCGTGAGGGAGGGGGCCGTGAGGCGCTGAGCGGGGCGGTCCGGCACGGCGCGTTGGCCCCGCACGGGCCCGCGGCCCTGCAGGGCGCCGCTGCCGGGCCACCAGTCCACGCGGCTGAGCTCCAGGCGCAGCGGTTCATCCCCGGAGCGCACCAGCGTGGGCTCCCCCTGCAGCTCCAGGCGGTCATCCCCGATCAGGAACCGCACCCGCTGGCTGGTGAGGCGCAGATCATCCTGGGTGGCCACCGGAGCGCGGTCGAGCTCCATCAGCTTGCGGGCCGGATACCACCGCACCCGCAGGGCCGTGATCACCAGGGGCTTGTCCCCCTCCTCCAGCCGCTGCACCCGGGTGGGGCCCTCCAGCTGCACCACCTCGCCGTCGTTCAGCACCACGCCGTTGGCGGCCGTGAAGCGGTAGAGGGGCTTGCCCTGGCTGTAGAGCACACCGCGCAGGTCCCGGGCCTGGGCCACCCGGCGGCTGAGGTCGTAGCGGGTTTCCGGGCTGCTCAGCTCCCACAGGGTCCTGCCGTCGCCGTCCTGCTGGCGCAGGTTGAGGCTGCGGAACACGAAGGGGGGTGCCGCTTCCGGTTCCTCCGGAGGGCCCGTGCAGGAGGCGAGCAGAAGGGTGAGACCAAGGCCGGCGGCCGGCCAGGACAGGCGGATCACAGCGGGGAGTCGAGCTCGAGCCGCAGCAGCACGGGCTCGGGCGGCGGCAGGGGCTGCCCCGGCGGCAGCAGCCCCCAGCGCTGGGCCGCGAGCCACGGGCTGGTGGCAGCCTTGGGCTGGGCCGCCACCCCGCTGGCCGCGCTGTCGAAGGGTTCAAGACCCAGCTGGTGGAGCATGCGGGCCGACAGTTCCGGCACCAGGGGAGCCAGCAGCACCGCCACCGAGCGGGTCGCCTCCAGCACGGCATAGAGGTCGGCGGCCACACCCGTCTCCTGGTCCGGAAGCTTCATGCGCTTCCAGGGAGCCTGGTCGTTGAGATAGCCATTCGCCGCCGTCGCCAGCTGCAGCACCGCCTCCGCCGCCCGGCGGAAGTCGAGCCGTTCGAGGCCGGCACAGGCCTGCTCGCCGGCCAGCCGGGTGGCCTGGGCCAGGGGGTGGTCCCCGGCGCTGGCCTCACCGGCCGGCGGCACGGCACCGTCGAACCACTTGCGCGCCATCGAGCTGGTGCGGTTCAGCAGGTTGCCGATGGTGTTGGCCAGGTCGTTGTTGACCAGGTCGGTGAAGCGCTGCTGCTGGAAATCGCCGTCGTCGCCAAAGGGGATGTCGCGCAGCAGATACCAGCGCACCGGGTCGCGTCCGCAGCGCTCGAGCAGCACCTCCGGATCCAGCACATTGCCCAGGGACTTGCCCATCTTCTGGCCTTCACGGGTGAGAAAGCCGTGGCCGAACACCTGCCGGGGCAGGGGAAGTCCGGCCGAGAGCAGCATGGCCGGCCAGTAGACGGCGTGGAAGCGGAGGATGTCCTTGCCGATCACGTGCAGCTGGGCCGGCCAGCCCCGCTGCAGCAGGGCGTCCAGGTCCACCGGACCGGGCGGGCCGCTGCCATCCGCCGCCAGCAGGGCGGAGAGGTAGCCCAGCAGGGCATCGAACCACACATAGAAGGTGTGTCCTGGATGCCCCGGCACCGGAATCCCCCAGGGCAGATCGATCCTGGAGATGGAGAAATCCCGCAGGCCCTGGGCCACGAAATTCTCCACCTCGCGGCGGCGGCTGGGAGGCTGGATGAAGTCGGGCTGGGCGATGAGCGCCTCGATCTCCGCCTGATAGCGGGACAGGCGGAAGAAGAGGTTCACCTCGTCGCGCCACTCGAGCGGCCGGCGGTGGGTGGGGCACTCCGGATCCTGCGCCTCGTGGGGGTCGTCCTTGAATTCCTCGCAGGCCACGCAGTACCAGCCCTGCTGGCGGCCCTCCACCACATCGCCCCTGGCCTCCACCCGGGCGAAGAACTGGGCCACCAGCTCGTGGTGGCGTGGATCGGTGGTGCGGATGAAGCGGTCGTGGCTGATCTGCCAGCGGTCCCAGAGGTCGCGGTAGCCGGCGCTGATGCGGTCGCAGTGGTCCTGGGGACTGACCCCGGCGGCCTCGGCGGTGCGCTGGATCTTCTGGCCATGCTCGTCGCACCCGGTGATGAACACCACCTGCTCGCCGCAGAGCCGCTGGTAACGGGCGATCGCATCGCAGGCCAGGGTCGTGTACGTGCTGCCCAGATGGGCGCGGTCGTTGACGTAGTAGAGCGGGGTGGTGAGGGTGTAAGACATGCGGCGGGAGATGGTCCGGCGGTACTCCGGGCTCGTTGCGCCGCTGCAGCGGACCTGTGCCGGGGCCGGATCCTACCCATCATTCCCCGGACCCTTCCCCGCCCTGCCTGAACCCCGATGCAAGACGAGCGGTATCCCGTCGTGGTGTGGGGAGGGGGAACCGGAGGGGTGGCGGCGGCCCTCCAGGCCGGCCGCAGCGGCACGGCCACCCTGTTGCTGACCCCTGGAGCCTGGCTGGGGGGAATGGTGAGCGCCGCCGGCGTCTGCTGCCCGGATGGCAACGAGCTCACCCCCTGGCAGACCGGCCTGTGGGGAGCCCTGCTGCGGGAGCTGGCCCGGCGGGAACCGGAGGGCCTGGACCACAACTGGGTGAGCTGCTTCGGCTACCGCCCCGCCACGGCCGAGGCCATCCTCCGGGAGTGGGTGGCGGCGGTGCCCCAGCTGGACTGGTGGCCGAACACGCGGCTGCTGGCGGTGAAGCGGCAACAGGACCGGGTGGAGCGCCTCGTGGTGGAGCGTCCCGCGGCCTCCCAGTACGCGGGCCAACCGGTGACGCTCCACACCCGGGACGGGATCGTGATCGACGGCAGCGACCGCGGGGAGCTGATCGCCCTGGCCGGGGCGGGCTACCGGCTCGGGTGGGAGGCAAAGGAACGGTGGCAGGAGCCGAGCGCTCCCACCGCCGGCGCGATCGCCACCGAGTCCTTCTTCACCGAGCAGCCGGTGCAGTCACCGACCTGGGTGGCGATGGGACAGCTGCAGCACGAGGCCCCGCGGCGGGGCGAAGAGCGGCCGCTGCCGGAGCCCTTCGCCGGCGCCACGGCCAGCTTCGGGTTGGAGCGCACCATCACCTACGGCCGCCTGCCCGGCGGTCTGGTGATGCTGAACTGGCCCCTGCACGGCAACGACTGGCACGAGGGCCTCGCGGCAGCGTTCAACCCCGATCAAGGCCGCCAGCGGGCGCTGGAGCGGGCGATGCAGGCGCACAGCCTGGCCTTCGCGACCGCGCTGGAACAGGCGAGCGGCGGCTGGATCAAGCTGGCGCAGGTGTATCCGCGATCAGTCGCCGAGGCCAGCCTGCAGGGGCCCTCGCCACTGGCCCTGATGCCCTACTGGCGCGAAGGCAGGCGCCTGAAGGGCTTGAGCACGGTGATCGAGCAGCAGCTCCTGCCCGTCGGCAGCGGTGCCCGGCTGGCCCCCCTGCCCTGGCACGACGGAACAATGGAGGCGGTGGCCGTGGGCAACTACGCCAATGACCACCACTACCCAGGAGACGACTGGCCCCTGGCGCCGAAGAGCTGTCCGTGGGGAGGCCGCTGGACCGGCACCCCGTTCTGCATCCCTTTCAGCGCCCTGGTGAGCCGGGACACGGCGAATCTGATGGCGGCCGACAAGGCCATCAGCACGAGCCACATGGCCAACGGCGCCACCCGCCTGCAGCCCCTGGTGCTCAATGTGGGCCAGGCCGCGGGACTGGCGGCGGCGCTGTGCCAGCGGCAGGGCTGCCTGCCGGCCCAGTTGCCGGTGCTCCAGCTCCAGAGGGCGCTGGTGCTGGATGGGCAGGCACCGGCCGGCCCCCTGCCCCTCTGGGACACGCCTTGGCACCACCCGGACTGGCGCCAGCGCCAGCTGGCGGCGCTGCAGGATCCTTCGCTGCTCGGCGGCGATGGCACGCTCGCCGCCAGCACCGCTGCCGAGGGCCTGGGCCGTCTGGACCCGGGCTGGACGGGAGCACCGCCCGAACCCCACGAACGGCTTTGGGAGGGGTGGCTGCGCAGCGATACGGCCGGCCGCTACACCCTGGAGACGGAGTCGGGGGCCTGGCCCGTGATCACCCTGGAGCCGGCGCTGCACCGCTGGCTGCAGCAGCTGGAGGCGCCGCGCGCCGCACGCCTGGTGGGCTGCGCCAACCCCTGGGGGCCGTGGCTGCGGCTCTCGCGCCTGGCTGTCTGACGGGCCCCGCGGCGGACCTCAGGCGCTGGCGACCAGACGCAGCTGATCCCGGAGCGGGTCCACCAGCTGCACCCGCACGATCAGGGCGTCCCCCGGCTCCGCGTCCGCCGGGCAGTGGGCCGCCAGATCCATGGCGAGGTCCTCGAGGTGGACCAGGCCCAGTCCGTCCTGGGCCCTCAGCCAACGCAGGAACTGGGCGGACCACTGACGGGACCGGTGGCGGGAGAACCACACCTGCTGCCAGTGGCGCTGGTCTTCCCGGCTGATCTGCAGCCCCTGGCGAATCGGATCCTCCAGCTGGTCCAGCAGGGCCTGCAGGGCCTCGGCATCCAGCGGAGGCCGGCCCTCCTGCACGGCCAGCAGCTGACGCTGCACCACCAGGTCGCCATAGCGGCGGATCGGAGAGGTGGCCTGCACATAGGCCGGCAGGCCGAGGCTGAAGTGGGCGCTGGGCACGGCTCCGGTATGGCCGCGGCTGAGGCAGCGCTTGATCGCGGCGTGGCGCACCGGGCCTGCCGGCAGTGCCTCGAGCTCGCTGGGGCGCGGCAGCTCGGCCGGCAGCTGGCTGCGGTAGGGAAGCGCCAGGTGGTGCTCCTGGCCATGGGCGGCCACCGCAGCACCGGCAAGGATCATGGCCTCCGCCACCATCAGTCGCGAGGGGCTGGGCTCGGTGATCTCCAGCTCGGGCTCCCCGTCGCGCACGCGGATCCGCCCTTCCGGCTGATCCATCTGGATGGCACCCCTGGCCAGCCGCCAGCGGCGGCGGCGCTCCAACAGGCCATGAAGCTCGGCCAGATCGGGATCCTCGGGCGGAGCCAGGTCGATCAGCTCGTCGGCATCGGCATAGCTGAGCCGGTAGGTGGGGCGCACCCAGCTGCGCGCCAGGCGGGTGGCCGTGATGGCGCCCTCTCCGTCCAGCTCCAGCCCCAGGCTCCAGGCCGCGTTGCGCCGGCCGGCGACGAGGCTCAGGGGTCCGGTGGCCAAGGCCTCAGGGAACATCGGCAGGGTGCCGCTGGCCAGGTAGAGACTGCTGCCGCGGCGGCGCGCCTCCACATCCAGGGGGGAGTCCAGCGCCACCAGGCGGCCGGGATCGGCGATGTGGATCCACAGGCGCAGCAGGCCATCCGCACAGCGCTCCAGCCCGATGGCGTCATCGATGTCGCGGGTGTCGGCGTCGTCGATCGTGACGCAGTGCAGGGCGGTGAGGTCGAGGCGATCCCCATCGCCCGCACATGGACCGTCAGCCCGATCGATCAGGCGCCGGGCTTCGGCCTCCAGGTCGGCGCTGAACCCGGTCTCCCAGGTGGTGGCGTGCAGGGAGGGCAGATGGTGGGGATCCCACTGGCCCAGATCCACGAGCAGATGCCTGACGGCACCACTGTCGGCGGCACAGTGGGCGGCCTGGAGCGCCCGCCGCAGGCCCGGCGGCAGCTCCGGGGCCTCCTGCCCCGCCGCCAGGGCGAGCAGCTGTTCCAGCTCGCGCTGTTGCGGTGGGCCGAGCATCGAGCGCTGCAGCGGCTGCCGCCGTGCCAGGGCCTCATGCCACAGCTGCTCGCAGCGCAGCTCCAGCGCCTGGCGGTGCAGGTCTCGGCGCAGCTGGCGCAGGTCCTCGGCCGGGCGGGCGGTGATGCCCTGCTGCCGCAACCGGAACAGCTGCTGGGGCCCTTGCAGCCACAGCCAGCAGGCCGCCAGCACGATCGGATCCCGGCGACTGCACACCAGCTCCACCCAGTCGGGGAGACTCCAGCTCTGCCCGTCGTCGACGAGCAGGAGCCAGGCCGCCGCAAAGTCCCGCCGGCGGGGCAGGGCAGCGGCCAGCTCCTGCTCGTCGAAGGCCCACGGGGGCAGGCCGAGACGGCCCGGCGGGTCTGCGGTTCCAGGCAGGGGTGCCAGGAGCGATGCAGACCGCCGCGGCAGGGACTGGTGCCGATGCTGGAAGCCGACGCTGAGATCGAGCTTGGAGCCATGCTCCCTGAGCACCACCGCCAGGTGGGCACCCCGCTCGTCCTTGACGCCGACGAGATCGCCGGGATGGAATGCGGGCGTGGCCAGGGGCTCAGCCTTCGGGATTCACGAACGGGAGCAGAGCCACAATGCGGGCGCGCTTCACGGCATTGGTGAGATCACGCTGCTGCTTGGCGGTCAGGCCCGTGAGCCGGCGGGGCAGGATCTTGCCGCGTTCGGTGATGAATTTCTTGAGCAGATCGACGTCCTTGTAGTCGATCGGATCGCCCGGCTTGATGGGAGACAGGCGCTTCTTGAAGAAGGAGCTGGACATGACAGGAGAGGAGAAGGTCTGGAAGGAGGCCGATTGCAGAGGAGGCCAGTGGCAGAAGAAGCCAGTGGCAGACAAGGCCATTGGCAGACACAGCCGATGGCAGAAACCGTGATCCGAAGCGGATCAGCGGAGCACGGCGTTCGATCAGCGGAGCAACGCGCTCACTTGATTTCCTTGTGAACGGTCGACTTGTTGCAATGCGGGCAGAACTTCTTCAGCTCCAGCCGTTCGGTGGTGTTGCGGCGGTTCTTCTCGGTGGTGTAGCGGGACACACCAGGAGACCGCTTGGCGGGGTTGGACCGGCATTCCGTGCACTCGAGGGTGATCACGATCCGGACGCCCTTGTTCTTAGCCATGAAGGACGTTGCGCCGCGTGAGCGATGCGAAAGGACAATGTCGCACCATACGTCCTGAAGGGTCCTGCACCCTGCCTCCGCCGGCGGGGTGCAAAGCCACGCGTCCCTAGGATCCGCCGTCACTGACGCACGACGGACACCATGCGGGTATCGCTCCAGTGGCTGCGCGAGCTGGTGGGCGGGCCTGCGGCGGCGTCCGGATCCTGGCCCGAAACGGCGGACCTGGCCGAGCGGCTGTCGATCGCCGGCTTCGAGGTGGAGGCGATCGATGACCTTGCCGCCCAGGCTGACGGCGTGGTGGTGGGTCTGGTGAAGGAGCGGGCGCCCCACCCCGACGCCGACAAGCTGAGCGTGTGCCAGGTGGATGTGGGCGCCACGGACACCCTTCAGATCGTGTGCGGCGCAGCCAACGTGCGGCAGGGCATCCACGTGCCCGTGGCCCTGGTGGGTACCCGGCTGCCGGCGGTGGATCTCACAATCAAACCGGCCACCCTCCGGGGCGTGGCCAGCAGCGGCATGATCTGCTCCCTCAGCGAACTCGGCCTGGAGGAGGGCTCGGCCGGGATCGCCGTGCTCGATGACCTGCTGGAGCTGGTGCCACCGCCGGGTACTCCGGTGGGTCCGAGCCTGGGGCTGGATGACACCGTGCTGGAGCTGGCCATCACCGCCAACCGGCCGGACGGACTGTCGATGCAGGGCATGGCCAGGGAGGTGGCGGCCCTGCTGGGGCTGAAGACCACCCTGGCGGCCGTGCCCCAGGCCTGTCACGCCGAACCGCTGGTGGTGGCGGCGGCCGATCGCCAGACCATGGAGCGCGGTGGGCTGTTCAGCCTCACCGCCCTCGAGGGGGTCCGCGTGGCGCCGTCGCCCCGCTGGCTGCAGCAGCGCCTGCAGAAGGCCGGAATCCGGCCCATCAACAATGTGGTGGACATCACCAACCTGGTGATGCTGGAAACGGGTCAGCCCCTGCACGCCTTCGACCGCGACCGGGTGGCGGCCCTGGGAGGCGGCAACCCCGACCCAGGCGGGATCGGGCTGCGGCAGGCCCGCCCGGGCGAGCGCCTCACCACCCTGGACAAGGAGGAGCGGCAGCTGGATGCGGAGGCCCTGGTGGTGACCTACCAGGACCGGCCGATCGCCCTGGCCGGACTCATGGGGGGCCAGGGCGAGGCGGTGGATGCCGGCACCGGTGCGATCTGGCTGGAGGCCGCGGTGTTCGCTCCCCGGGACGTGCGTCGCTCCGCCCGCAGCGTGGGACTGCGCACGGAAGCCAGCAGCCGCTTTGAGAAGGGTCTGCCGGCCGAATCGACGCTGGTGGCCAGCGACCGGGCCTGCCAGCTGCTGCAGGAGCTCACGGGTGCAGAGGTTCAGGGCCGCTGGGTGCATCAGCGGCCGGGTAAGCCGCCGGAACGCATACCGCTGCGCCGGGACGCCCTCCACAACATGCTCGGACCGGTGCTGGGCGAGCAGGGCCCGGAGGATCTGGACGACGACCGGATCGGGCAGACCCTGGAGGCCCTCGGCTGTTCCCTCGAGGAGAGCGGCGAGGGCTGGCAGGTGCAGGTGCCGCCATCGCGGGCCACGGATCTGCAGCGCGAAGTGGATCTGATCGAGGAAGTGGCGCGGCTCGTGGGCTACGACCGCTTCGCCTGTCATCTGCCCGATCCGGTTGAACCGGGCGGACTGGATCCTTCCCAGCAGGCGGAGCGGCGGCTGCGGCGGGCTCTGTGCGCGGCCGGCCTGCAGGAGCTCTGCAGCCTGTCCCTCGTGGCTGAGGCCGAAGGCCGCCTGCCCCTGGCCAACCCGCTGCTCGCCGACTACGGCCATCTGCGCGATGAGCTGCACAGCGAGCTGCTGGCCGCGGCGCGTCGCAATCTCCAGTGCGGCCAGCCCGGATTCTGGGGCTTTGAGATCGGGGCCGTCTTCGATGGCGCCGGCAGCCAGAGCCAGCAGCTGGTGGGTGTGATCTGTGGCGAGAACCGCTCCGAGCGCTGGACCAGCAGCGGCAAACCCCAGGCGCCGGACTACTTCAGGGCCCGTGGTGTCCTGCAGCAGGCCCTTGCCGCGCTACGGATCCCGAGCGAAGACCGGCCTCTCACCGGGAACGACCTGCTCCATCCCGGTCGCGGCTGCCAGATCGTGGTGGAGGGACGGCCCCTGGGCTGGTTCGGACAGCTTCACCCCGCCACCGCCGAAGGCCAGGAGCTGCCCACCGCCACCTACCTGTTCCAGCTGCAGCTGCCGCCGTTGCTCACGGCGGCCACCCGGCCCAACCGCTGGCAACCGGCATTCCGCAGTTTTCCCACCGTGCCGTCGGCGGAGCGGGATCTGGCGCTGGTGGTGCCGGTGAACACGCTGGCGGCGGACCTGCTCCAGGTGATCCGCAAGGCCGGCAAGCCGCTGCTGGAGCACGTGGAACTGGTGGACCGCTACGAAGGGGATCAGCTGGGAGAGAGAGAATGCAGCCAGGCCTTCCGGCTGCGCTACCGCGACCCTGAGCGCACCCTCACCGACAGTGATCTGGAAATGGCGCACGGCCGGATTCAGGCGGCCCTGGAACAGCAGCTCGGTGCCAAGCTGCGCAGCTGAGCCGGCGTCCTGGAGTCCCAAGGGACTGCCATCCCTGTTCAGGCCCCCATCTCGTTTCAGGCCATCTGCCTCAGGAGGAGGGCTCCGCACGGCGCAGCACCGCCAGGGTTTCGATGTGGCTGGTCTGGGGGAAGAAATCCAGGGGCTGCACCCGGCTGACGGTGTAGCCGCAGGATCGGGTGAGCAGACCCAGATCGCGTGCCAGCGTGGCCGGATCGCAACTCAGGTACAGGAGCAGGGGGGGAGACGAAGCCTGCAGCGCCGCCATCACAGCCCCATCGAGTCCGCGGCGGGGAGGATCCAGGAACAAGGCCTGGCAGCGGGGCAGCCAGGGCGGCAGCAACGCGGCCACATCCCCGGCCTCGAAACTGGCCAGCTCTGAGAGCCCATTGATTGACGCATTGAGCGCTGCCAGCCGGACGGCCTCCGGGTTGCGCTCCAGGCCATGCACCCGCCAGCCCCCTCGGGCCAGGGGCAGGCTGAAGGTGCCGATCCCGCAGTAGGCGTCCACCAGGAGCCCCGGAGTCAGCCCCTCCAGAGCGTGCTGGAGAGAGGGAAGCACCCGTTCGGCCTGGGCTGTGTTCACCTGAAAGAAGGTGTCGCTGGCGATCCTCAGCTCCTCACCGCAGAAGCGCTCGCGCAGCCAGCTGCGGCCGGCCACCAGTTCGGTGTGGGGACCGAGCAGGGTGTTGGTGGGCTGGGGCTGCAGGTTTAGGGTCACGCCCACGATCTGGGGCCAGCGCGTCCGCCAGGCCTCGGCCCGGCTGGCCAGCCCCTCGAGCTCGGCATGGCTGCTCACCAGGGTCAGCAGCACCTCGCCGGTGTGGTGGCCCAGGCGCAGCGCCAGATGGCGCAGTCCACCCTGCCCTTCCAGCTCCCGGTCCACGGGCCAGCCACTGGCCTCCAGGTCCTGCTTGAGCGGGGCAATGAGGGCGTCCAGGCGCGGATCCAGCACCGGACAGTGGTTCATGTTGACGATGCGGTGGGTACCGCGGCGGTAGTAGCCGGCGCGCAGGGATCCATCCGCGCGGCGCTCCAGCGGGACGATGGCGCGGTTGCGGTAGCCGAGACAGGCGGGGGCCGCCACCACGGCTTCCACCGGAGTCGTCAGCCCACCGATCCGCTCGAGGGCCTCCTGCACCCGCTCTCCCTTCCAGCGGGACTGGAGGTCATCACGGAGATGCTGCAGGCTGCAGCCGCCGCAGTGGTCGGCGAGGATGCAGGGCGGGCGACGCCGGGACAGAGAGGTCTCCAGCACCGCCTCCAGGGCCGTGAGCCAGTGCCGCCGGGCGCGGTGCAGGAGCCGAACCGCCACCCGCTCGCCAGGCAGAGCGCCGGGTACGAAGCAGGCCATGCCGTCATGGCGTCCCACCCCCTGGCCGTCATGGGAGAGACCATCGATGCGGATCTCCACCCGATCTCCCACGGTGCCCCCAGGCCACCGCCCGACCCTAGACGTGCAAAGGGGCGTTACACCTTCTGCGGACATCGCAGGAGTGGCCTGTGATGTGGATACACTTCTGCCTGCGTCTGGTCGCTGCAATGAGCGTCGTTCGGGATCTGATCCTTCAGGCCGATGATCAGCTCCGCTACCCGAGCGGCGGTGAGCTGCGCTCGATGGTGGACTATCTCAGCGGTGGGGCCCAACGCCTCTCCGTGGTTCGGGTGCTGACCGACAACGAGAAGAAGATCATTGATGAAGCAGCCAAACAGCTGTTCAGCCGCAAGCCGGACTACGTGGCGCCGGGTGGCAACGCCTATGGCCAGAAGCAGCGGGCCCAGTGCCTGCGGGACTACAGCTGGTACCTCAGGCTGGTGACCTATGGCGTGCTGGCCGGAAGCACCGAGCAGATCCAGGAGATCGGTCTGGTGGGTGCCCGGGAGATGTACAACAGCCTCGGCGTGCCGATGCCCGGCATGGTGGAAGCGATGCGCACCCTCAAGGACGCCGCTTTGTCGCTGCTGGGAACCGAAGAAGCCGCCATGGCCGCCCCCTACTTCGATTACCTGATCCAGGGGATGCAGACGCCCACCTGAGCTTCCCGCTGGTCGCTTCATCACCTTCAGACCCCTGGATGGCGAGCGGGCACGCCTTCCAGGGGTTTTGTGTTGCATGCCCCAGGCCTTGGCCAGAGCGAGACGCACTCGCGAAGCAGGAGTCTCGCCCTGGACCAGTTACGGGACTTTTAATGAGACCAACGCGAGAGGAGGCAGACGGAACCGGAGACGGGTTCAGGAGGGAGCAGCTGGAGGTGAAGCCAGCTCAATGGCGCCTGAGACGTCGGTCGCCGGCAACGCCATCGACCGACAAGCTTGTCTTGCATCAGTCAGCCGTGACCCGTCCCAAGACTCATCACGGTTCCCATTCGGGACCCCTGGGATCGTCTATCGGGCTTGCGGACCACTTCTTGGTGACGGGTGCCATCGCCAGTCCTGACACCAGGGCCGTTGGTCGCTCTGCCGGCGCAGGCCACACCATCGCCATGAAATTCCTTGCCATGTCATCCCGGCCTGGAGGCAGGGCCGATGTCATCCCCAGACTCCGATCGCCGATCCCAGATGCGACAACGCACGAGACTCGTAGAGCGTCTCATGCGGGACATGTGAGCGCACCAGCGACCTCCTGCCGCCGGCTCGGCCGCACGGCCGCGCTCATCTCTGGCCATTGGATCGGCGTACCTGCATCTACCACAGATACGCGGCAGGACAGAAGCCCGTTGCCACGGGGTTTCTGGTTGGCTCTGGCAGGACCTGGACAACCTGGGAGCCCAACCGTTGGCCAGGATCAGGCTCAGGCAAAAGGCCCAGGGCCGACGTCGTGCTCCATCGGGACCCATGCAGTCGTCAGGAAGCCTGATTCTCACGAATCCATCCAGACCATTCCCACGGGGCACCCACCCGTCCCACGTCCCAAGAGCCCTAGAAGGAATTCAGAATCAGCAAAAAATCAAGGTATGGGGTGTCGCAGACTGGTCTAGTTCCAAGTCCTGCTGCAAGACCTTTCCGAGATGTCTGAGACGGTGATCTCAGGTGCGATGACGCCGTGGTTCGAAGCTGAACCGTGATGAGCATGGCAGCCGTCGCTGCCATTCAGGAACGGCCAATGGAGTCTCAGCAGGCGCAGCCAGGACCCATTGCGGGTCTCAGAAGGCGTCCCATCCGAGAGCTGCAAAACGAACGGATGATGTGACTGATCGGCTCAGCGGGTGCGGTAGAGCTCCTTGAGCAGCTGGTAGGCCTCGTTGAGGCGACGCATCGCCTCCTCAGAGCCCCCGGCGTCGGGATGGTGGGCCAGGGCCATCTCCCGGTAGGCCTCCCGGATCTGCGGCAGGGTGAGACGCTGACCTGGATCGGTGGGAAGCTGCAACAACTTCAGGGCACCGTGCAGGGTCATCGTGTGCTCGAGCGTCTGGAACGAGGCCCCCGGGCGGCGGCGGCGGAAGCGGTGCACGAACCGCCGGATCACCGTGGGGATGCGAAGCTCCAGCGTGGCGCTGCTGAAGGGGTCCTCCAGCACCCCGGCCATCACGATCACCCGGCTGAACGAAGGTGGCTGCTGGGGCCAGTCGGGTGTGAGCTGGCGCATCACTTCACCGGCAAGCGACCAGGTGAAGGGCCGGCCTTCGCTCTGGTCGCTCTGGGGCCAGACGTCTTGAGCCATCCACAGCATCGCGGCTTCCAGCACCGCGGCGTTGGCGGGCTGGCCGTAGAGCTCCAGCCAGTGCGCCTCTGCCCTGGCCAGGGCAGAGGCGATCCGTGCAGCTGGAACCTGGGGGAGCGGCTCGAAGCGACTGGGGGCATCGACCGCTGTCGGATGAAGGCTGCGGCGCAGCTGCTCGGTGCGGCGCTGAACGAAGCCAGGCAGATCGATGCCGCGGCTGGCGGTCCCCCGCCCCGGTGGATCGCCCGGGCCTGGAGCCGGGCCGGAATACGCGGCCTGATCGCCGCCGGCAGCGTCAGCCAGCCCGTCGAACACCAGGTCGCCGGCCAGCCGTCCCGCGCGCAGCACCAGGGCGCCTCGCTCGTCGAAATCGCTGTCGAAGCCGGAGGAGCCCTCGTCAGGGTGTTCAGCCGTCGCCGGGGAACTCGGCGGAGGCGGCACCGCCGCCGAATCCGCAGCGGTGGACGGCCGGTCTGACACCGGTGTCTCCATGTCCAGCGGCAGGCTGGACTGCACCGGACGATCGTCATCTCCGGTGAGCAGGCTCTGCAGCAGCCGTTCGACGATCGCCCCGCGGCTGCGGCAGCCGAACTCGCCCTTGAGCGCATCGATGCGGCTGATCAGCTCCTCCGGCAGCCGCAGGCTGATCTGGCGACGGTCGTGCGGCTCTTGGTCAGCCATGGTCAGCCACAGGCGGAAGGGTGCGCCGGCGTGTTCAAGGACCCATCAGCTCCCGCATCATGCGCCTCTGGGCATCGAGCGCCTCCTGATAGCGATCCAACAGGGAGGGGCTCACCTGTCGGCCCGTGGGAGCCGGGGTTGTCGCTGTGGGAGCCAGGGGCCTGGCTCGGGGCGTGGCAGGCGCCACCGGAGGAGCCTGACGCCGGGGTGTCGCCACCGGTGGGGCGGCTGGTCTGGGGGTGGCAGGGGCTGCCGGAGTGGGCCGAGGGGTTGCCGCAGGCGCCGGTCCGGCGGCAGCGGCAGCCTGCTGGGCCTGCTCCCGGGCCTGCACCATGGCGAGCTGGGTGGCCGGCACCACGCTGAGCAGGTGACCCGGGGTGGCGTCGGCGGGGTAGACCACGCTCACCCGCACCGGATTGCTCACCCCAGGCCGCAGATTGAGGGTGGTGAGACCCAGGCTCTGGCCTGATCGCAGGCCCACATGCACCTCCTCGAGGCCGTCGGGCGTGCGGATCTGAAGCGAGCCGCGAAAGGCGGTGAAGGGGTTGAGGCCCGCCACCGTGGGATGGCTCATCACCAGCTCATAGGGCCCCGAGCCGTAGAGGTTGAGGTCGACATCGAAGCGCACGCCGTAGGTGCCGACGTTGTCGAGGGAGGAATCGATCATGCGGCTGGCCAGGGGGTTCACCTGGATGTCCTGGGTGCCGAAGTGATGCCGCACCGTGCTGGTGAGCGGCACATGCAGGGGACCCTGACGGTTGAGGTCGTGCTTGATCGAGGCCTGGTACTCGTCACCCAGGGCCACGCCTCCGACGCGCGAGAACACCCGCCGGCTGTTGATCGCCGCCACCTGATTGAGGTACACCCGGCCGGGCGCGAGCCGGCGCTGATCGAGCACCGCCACCAGATCGGCATCGCTGTAGGGATTCCGCGCTGCCACCACCGCCATCTGGAACGGGCCGTTGCTGCGACCACGCAGCAGGGCATTGGCGATGCCGAGGGCCGGCAGCTGGGTGCGGAACAGCACCACCCGGCTGCGGGGCGGGATGGTGATCTGCTCGCTGAGCTGGCGATCCAGGTTGCCCCGCAGCATCTGAACGGCCGTGGCATCTCCGGGACCGGTGTTCCAGGGCCGCACTCCCAGGGGCTTGACCCCCATCAGGTGGTTGGCGAGGTAGGGAGCCTCGAAGCTGTTGCGCACGGCACCCCGCTCAAAGCGAATCTGCACCGGCCGCAGACCTGGATTGATCAGGATCAGTCCCAGGGTGAGCTCGGTGCGGCGCTCGCCGGGTCGAATCTGGCTGCGGTAGTCCGGGAAGTATTTGTGGTGCATGTGCACCCCGAACTCCCCGTTGAAGGTGAACTCGGCATTGCGCAGGGCCCGGCCGTCCTCGGCCGCATAGGACATGCCGGGTTCGGTGCTGATCAGGATGCCCGGCCCCTCCACCTCCTCCGGCTGGTTCGAGTGGAGCACCGGCACCTTGTTGAAGCTGCCGTTGAGAGGGCGCGCCCGCTGCCCGGCCATGAGGGCCACGGCTGCCGCGGCGGGCCGCACCGGGGAAGCCACCACCGCCACGGTGGCCACCAGCGCCATCGGCACCAGTGCGGCGGTGAAGGGCGACAGCCGGGAGGCAACCAACGGTCTCAAACTTCTTCGGGGGTGAAAGAACTGAGCAGCGTGGATCTGCAGGTGGGACGGCCGGTCGAGTCCGGCGCGGATCCGACCCGGCCGTCGGTGTCTCCGGCCCCCGGAACTCCGGGATCCAGGCGACGGGTGGTGGTGAAGGAGCGTGCCGTTGAAGCCGACCACCACCAGGTTGGGCAACCCTACAAGAACCGCAGCGGCCCGACCGATCGGGTCAGGCGATCCCCCTCTCGCCAGGGATGAGCCGATCGCTAGAACCGGTTGATCCGATCGCCCCTTCCATGCTCCCTCCTTTTGGCTGCTGCCACGACGCCGACGGCGGGCTGGCGGCCCACCGTCGCTATCAGGAACGCAAGCTGCGCATGCTCCGCTTCTGGCGGGATGGGGTGGAGCGGCAGCTCGCCGCGGTCACCGCCGCGATCAGCACCCTGGAGCAGCAGATGCAGCGTGACGCCAGCCCTGCTCAGGACTGATCAGACAGCCGCGCAGCAGCGCCAGGGCCCTATGCAGGCGACGCTGCACCGTCATCGGGCTCACGTTGAGCGCCGAAGCCGTGCGGCGGTAGCTCCAGCCGGCCAGGATCACCCGTTCCACCACCTGCCGCAGCGGCTCCTCCAGCCCGGCCAGCAGGGCCGCGGGGGCTGAGGCCTCCTCGCCCCGACAGGGGTCGGCGGGGCCGGTCTCAGTCTCGGCGCAGGGCGGCTCGCCGCCGTCATCCAGCCAGAAGTCCAGTGACTGGACCCTCACCAGCTGCTCGGCGGCCTGGAGCCGGTTCCAATGGCTCTGGTCCAGCCCCAGCAGCTGCCGCAGCTCCTGCTCCGTGGCCGGGCGGTGGTGGGCGGCCAGCCAGCTGCTGCGCAGGCGAGCCAGCTGCAGGCGCTGCTCATCCAGCCTGCGGGGCAGGCGGATGGGCAGCGCCACATCCCGCAGGTAATGAAGCAGGGCACCGCGCACATGGGGACGGGCGAAGGCCTCGAACGGCGTGGCGGTGGAAGGGCGGTAGAGCTCGGCGGCCCGCAGCAGTCCCATCAGGCCCACCTGGATCAGATCGTCCAGCGGTTCGGAGCAGCGGTGGTGGTAGTGGAGGGCGATCGGGCGCACCAGAGCCTTGTACTGCTCGACCCGCCGGTTGCGGGCCTGGATCGCGCGGCAGTCCTGGTGGCTGGACAGTCGGCCGGAAGTCAGAGTCGTCATCGGGGCAGAGATAAAAACGGTTGTAGGGAGTCGCCGTGGGGCGGCTCCAGATCCAGCCACGCCCATCCCGGGTGCTCCCCGCAACGGTGGAACCACGGGATCGGGCAGCGTCACCCCCGGCGCCCTCAGCGCGGTGCGGCCACCCGCCGCAGCAGCTCCCAGGGTCCGTGGCGCTCCAGCCAGGCGCCGTCGGAGCGCTCCGTGGCCAGCAGGTAGCCGCCGAAGCCGAGCGCATTGATGCTGTAACCGGCGCAGTGCTCCTGGACGCGCCGCACGGTGACGAACCAGTCGTCGTCGAACAGCAGGTTGTAGGGGTGGAGCGGCTGGTCATCGCGGTCTGGATCGCCCAGCTCGAGCTGCCGGGCCTGGCGCAGGTAGATCGCCTGCAGCTCGGCCGGATCGTCGGGACAGAGCCGGGCATCGATGGCGTAGCGCCAGGGCCAGTCCAGCGGCTCCCCCCCGATCTGCCGCAGGAAACAGGACGCCAGGGGACAGCTGGGCACACCTGCACGTCGCGGCAGCAGCTGCAGATGGCGGTGGGGCTGGCTGGCCCCGGCGGCGGCACAGCTGTTGAAGAACCAGAAGCCGCCGGTGTCGCGGGCAAGCTCGGCCACGGCGCGCCAATCCTCCGCAGCAATCCAGCCCTTCTGCGGTTGCCAGTCCTGGGTGATCAGCAGCAGATGGGCCGGCTGCACGGGGTACTTGTTGAGCAGCACCACATGGCCGGACCCCAGCCGTTCAAGCTCCAGGGCCGGCTCCCAGGGCAGGAACGGGTTCGGACGAGGTCCGCCGCCACGCAGATGCTTGGGGGTGCGGCTCAGCAACCGCCGCAGCACGAACGGGCGCAGCCCCGGGGCCTCCACCCGTTCGGTGCGGAGGGGCACCAGATCGCCACTGGCCCGGGCGGCTTCGGAGAGCGCCAGGGCACCGCGCCAGAGGCGTTCAGCCCGCACCGGCCTTGAGCCGAGCCAGGGCGGCGCCCTGGTAGTAGTGGCCCAGAATCTGGTGGTAGCGGTAGCCCTGCTGGGCGAGATCCTGGGCTCCGTGCTGGCTCATGCTGGCGCCGAGATGGCCGTGGGCTTCCAGGCTGATCTGACGGTTGGCGGCGTAGAGGCTCTCCACGATCGCGCCCTGGTAGCTCAGGATCAGCCCGGCCGTGGAGCCCGTGGCCTGGCGCGTCCGCTCCGTCACGCTGGTGAGGCCCCGGTAGGCCTGCCAGCGGGTGGTGTCGCCGAGATGCCAGTGCCGGTTCGCGGGCCTGGCCATGTGGGCCAGGGCATAGGAACGGGCGGCCACGGCCTGGGCACGCAGGGCTTCCAAGGACCAGCTGCTGGGCATCTCGGCTCCCACCACCGAGCTGATGTAGGTCTCGAGTCCCACGTGGTTCACCAGCCGCAGGCCGCCGCCCTCCTGGATCAGCCGGATCCGGCCGGCGTACGGCTGGCCGTTCACTAGCAGGGCCGGACCGGAGGTCTGCAGCCACGCCTCCGGCACCTGCTGCAGGCCACCTTCCAGGGACACCGGATCACCCGCGCCCCCCTGCTGCAGTAGCTGGCCCTCCCGGCTGAGCAGCTGCCACGGCCCCTGGGCCGAGAGGCGGGGGTAAGAGCCGGCCCGCAGCAGCGCCACCCGGATCTCCAGATCGATCGGCGCGGCCGCCTCGGGCTCGGCCAGTCCCAGCGCCGGGGCCTGGGGGGCGGTGGACGGATCCAGCCGCCGCGCCTGGAGATGGCGCAGCTGGTCGGCCGCTGCGACCGTGTCGGGGGGAGGCGGCGGCACAGCCATCAGGGTGTCGAGCAGCTCACCGTGCACGGCCTCCGGAGCCCGGGGAGCCAGGCTCTGGGCGGCGAAACCCGTGGCCACCGCCACCACGGCCATCGGGGTGGCGAGCAGGAACTGGCGGGTGAAGGGGCTGCGCAGCCTCAGGCCCAGAGGCGGTCCCAGCCGGAACCAGTCGGGGCGTCGGAATCGAGATGCAAGTGTCCGTCCCACAGCAGGTGGCCCGTTCCGGTCAGGCGGATCATGCCTGAAACCGCGGTCTCGCACACCATTCCACCCCCGCGGGGCGAGCATTGCCAGCCCGCCAGGCGCTCGAGGCCCAGGCGCTCGAGCCACCAGGGGGCCACCAGGGCATGGGCCGACCCGGTCACCGGGTCTTCGTCGATGCCGAGACCGGGAGCAAGGAAACGCAACTGATAACGGCAGGGCTCACCCAGCACCTCCCAGACCGGACCATGGGCCGGCAGGGGCTGCATCAGCACCAGGCCCTGGCGGTTGGTGGCCGGCACAGCGGCGGCCGGCAGCGGCGTGGACGCCAGTGGCGCGCTGGCGGGCAGCAGCGCCACCGTGTAGCCGAGGGGGGAGGTCCAGTACTGCTCCGCCGTGGTGCCCAGCAGCTGGTCCAGCATCTGCTGCAGAGCGGTTGGCGGTGGCGCCGGGATCAGCCCCGCGCTGGGCAGCAGGATTGAGCCCGCCGGCATGCCTCCCGGCCCGGAGCCCTCCAGGGTCGCCGTGAGTGCACCGCTCAGACTCCAGAACTCCAGGGGCTCCCCTGGGGTCCCCAGGCCCCAGTGGCCAAGGGCCAGCAGGGCCCCCAGGGTGCCGTGGCCGCAGAGGGGCACCTCGCACGTGGGGGTGAACCAGCGCAGGCCCCAGCGGCCGCCGCGATGCCAGAGGAAGGCGGTTTCCGACTGGTTCAGGCTGCGGGCCACCGCCTGCAGCGTCCCATCGGCGAGGGGCCGCTCCAGCAGCACCACGGCAGCGCCGTTGCCCGAGCAGGGCCTGGCCGTGAACGCCTCCACCAGCACCGCGGGCAGCCTGGTCATGGCCGGGAGGGCGGAGCCACGTGCTCGGGTCTGAGCTCGCGCTCCATCAACCCCCAGGCCGCTTCCACGGGATTCAGGCGTCCATCGAGGAGAGCCACCACCTGGCCGCAGATCGGCAGCCGCCAGCCATGGCGCCGCGCCAGCATCAGGGCGGCCCTGGCGGTGCGCAGCCCCTCCACGGTGGCTCCCACGCCCCGTTCCGCCTCGGCAGGGGAGTGGCCCTGCGCCAGCAGCCGCCCGCAGCGGTAGTTGCGGCTCAACTCACTGGTGGCCGTCGCCATCAGATCCCCGAGCCCCGCCAGGCCGTACAGGGTGGCGGCCTTCCCCCCCAGACCCTCCAGCACCACACCGATCTCCGCCAGGCCGCGGGTGAGGAGAGAGGCCCGGGCATTGGCACCCAGGTCGAGCCCATCGGCGATTCCGGCCGCCAGGGCCATCACGTTCTTGAGGGCACCCGCCGCCTCGGTGCCGAGGGGATCGGCATTGGTGTAGAGGCGCAGGTTGGCGCCGCTGAGGGCCTGCTGCAGCCGCACCGCTGTGGCGCCATCCTCGCTGGCCAGCACGCTGGCGGCCGGCAGCCCCTGACGCAGCTCCGCCGCCAGGTTCGGGCCGCTCAGCACCACCAGGGGCACGGCGGCAGGGAGATGGCGGCGCCAGAGCTGGCCGGGGGTGGCGAGCAGGTCGAGATCCAGGCCCTTGGTGCAGCTGAGCAGGGGAGTCGCCCCGGGCCACAGGCCCCCCAGCCGCTGGGCCAGGCTCTCCACGCCCGCCATCGCCACGGCCGCCACCACCAGGTCCACCCCCTGCAGCACCGCCTCGGGTGCGGTGCCATCCCGCCGCGACCAGCTCGAGATGGCGTGGCCCTGCCGCTCCCAGAGCTCGGACAATGTCTGCCCCCAGGCCCCGCGGCCGAGCACGGCGATGCGTAGGGGCATGGATCGAACCGGACGCGCGCGAACAGGGTCTTGCCATCATGGCCCTCCTGGCCTCCGCCCCCATGGACTCACTCCTGCCGCCCCTGTCGCAGTGGCAAGGGCTGGCCCTGGTCGTGGGCAGCGGTGGCATCGGCATGGCGCTGCTGCGGGCCCTGGCCCAGCGGGCTCCGGGGCTGGAGCTGGTGGCCACATCGCGGCGGCCGCCACCGACCGCCGGCCTCCAGCGCTGGGTCCCCCTGGATGTGACCTGTGACGAGAGCCTGGAAAACCTGAGCCGTGAGCTCGCCCAGGGGCCGCCGCTGCGGCTGGTGATCAACACCGTGGGGCTGCTGCACGGCCCGGACCTGCAACCGGAAAAACGCCTGGCCCAGCTCAGGCGAAGCGCGCTGGAGCGCAGTTTCGCCGTGAACGCCTTCGGCCCGGTGCTGCTCGCCCAGGCCCTGGAGGGGGTGCTGCCCCGCCAGAGCCCGTTCCAGTTCGCCAGCCTCTCGGCGCGGGTGGGCAGCATCGGCGACAACGGCCTGGGCGGCTGGTACAGCTACCGGGCCGCCAAGGCCGCCCAGAACCAGTTGCTCCGCACCCTGGCGCTGGAGTGGCGCCGGCGTTTCCCCCAGGCCTGCGTCAGCCTCCTCCATCCAGGCACCACGGCCACGGCTCTGTCGCAGCCGTTCCAGGCCACTGTGCCCACCACCCAACTGTTCAGCGCCGGGAGGGCCGCCGGTCATCTGCTCGATGTGCTGGAAGGCCTGGGACCGGAGCAGAGCGGCGGGTTCTGGGCCTGGGATGGCCAGAGGATCCCGTGGTGAACGGGGGCACTGGCGGGGGCGCTGAAGGAGGTCTCAGGCCGGGTGCTGACGCAGCACCTCCAGCGGGATCACCTCCAGGGTGCTGGCTTCAGTGGCCTGGAGACGCACCGGCGGTGCCATGCCGTCTTCATAGGCCTCCAGCCAGCGCGGGGCACACACGCACCAGTGGTCACCGGGTCTGAGGCCAGGGAAGCCGTACTGGGGAGCCGGGGTGCTGAGGTCGTTGCCCTGGGCGCGGCTATAGCTGAGGAAGGCCTCGGTCACCACGCAGCACACCGTGTGGCGGCCCAGGTCGGCGCCGTTGGTGCGGCAGGAGCCGTCGCGGAACCAGCCGGTCATCGGCTCGCAGCTGCACACCTCCAGGGGCTCCCCCAGCACATTGAGGGCCTGGGTCTGGGCCGGGCTGGTCTGGGTCACAAGGTCCACACGTGCTTGGGGCCCAGTCTGACGAATGTGACGGACTTCCCGTCATCCCCTTGAAGTTGGCCCAGGGAGTTGACGAAATCCGGGGGGGAGGCGTTAAAGGTCGTTGACCGCGTTTCATCCGTCGTTCGACGCGCCAACCCCTTCATGAGCTGGGAATTCACCGAAGACGCGGCCTTCCTGGCCCTCTGCGATGCCTACAAGGAAAGCGGTGAACCGTCGGCCGTGGAGTTCCTGGCCCACGGTGAGGGAGCCTTCCATTTCCAGGAGCTGACCCAGAACGCGGCCGGCGAGGGCCTGGACCTCAGCGACTCCTCCGACCTGGAGGACTTCCAGCAGGACGTGATCGACGCCCTCGAGGAGATGTGCAGCTGAGCGGCCCTCAGCCGTAGAAGAACGCGATCTCCTTGGCCTTGAGCCCCTCCCAGCCGGCGCCCTTGAGGCGCGCGTCGAGGGTCTGCTGATCCAGGTGCTTGGCACCGGTCTTCACCACCCGGTTCCGCATGGATTTGAGAACGCCCGAGCGGGGCCGGCGGCTCTCCAGCTCCATCACCTCGTTGTAGAGCTCGAGCATCGCCGCGGGGATCGGCGAACCGTCGAGGTCCACCCCCGCCTTGATCGCGGCATCGACTCCATCGGGACCGGCGATGACCATGGCGTGCGAAGGGCTTCGGGCTGGAACCCAGCCACGCTAGGCCCAGTCAGCGCCGATCCAGGGCCGATGGGGGCAGGGATTGCCGGAGCTGGCTTCAGGCGCTGAAGTAACGCGCCTTGCTGTGCAGGGCCACCAGGGCGGTGGTGCTCTGTTCCGGCTCCAGCTGATCGCTGGCGTCCATGCTGAGGCCGATGCGCTCGGCGCCGAGCCAGTCCAGCTGCTGGCGCGAATCGGCCACGTTGGGACAGGCGGGGTAACCGAAGGAATAGCGACTGCCCCGATAGCGCTGGGCCAGCACATCCCGCAGGGCTTCAGGCTCCTGATCGCCGAAGCCCAGTTCATGCCGGATGCGGGCATGGGTCCATTCGGCCAGGGCCTCGGCCATCTGCACCGCCAGACCGTGGAAGTAGAGGTAGTCGGTGTACTGGTCGGCGGCGAAGAGCTGCTGCGCGAAGCGGGTGGCCTGCTCGCCCATGGTGACGGCCTGCATCGGCATCACATCGGTGGGCAGCGGCTCGCCGGCCGGTCCCACGGCGAGGTCGCGGTAGAAATCGGCGATGCAGTAGCGGTTGCCCGCCCGTTGACGGGGCAGGTGAAAGCGCCCCAGGGGCCGGGACCGCTGCTCAGGATCGAACACCACCACAGCATTGCCGTCGCGGCCGCAGGGGAAGTAGCCATAGGCCACCCGGGGGGTGAGCAGGTGCTCCGCGAGGCAGCGCTGCATCCAGCCCTGCAGCACGGGTTCTGCCTTCTCCGTCAGCATCGCCTCGTAGGCCTCGCGGCTCTGCTGCTGGCTCTTGCGCAGCTGCCACTGGCCGGCGAAGAGGGCGTTGCGATCGAGGTAGGCGAACACCTCCTGCAGGGGAATGGCCGCCTCGCTCAGCACCCGGCTGCCCCAGAAGGGGGGCTCCAGCGCCGGCTCCTCGGGCACCGCCTCGGAGCGGTGATCGCCGGCGGGGGGGTGGACCGTCGCGGAGCTGCTGTCGTTCGCGTCCGCCGGGTCGGCGGGGGCGGTCGCGTCCCCCTCGGCCGCGGGGCGGCTGGTCCCCAGCTCCACGCCCTCGGGGGCACCATGGAGGAAGCCCTGCAGGTCATCCCAGCCCTCGGCCGCCTTGGCGTCCATCAGCGCGTCCATGAAGCGCAGATCGGCAAAGGCATCACGGCCGTACACCACCTGGCCGCGGTAGGCGGCACGGCAGTCGCCGTGCACGAAGCGGGGGGTGAGAGCCGCTCCCCCGAGAATCACCGGCACCGTGATGCCGGCCTCATTGAAGGCCTCCAGGTTGTCCTTCATGAAGGCCGTGGACTTCACCAGCAGCCCGCTCATGGCGATGCAGTCGGCCTGGTGCTGCTGCTGAGCTTCGATGATGGCTTCGCAGCTCTGTTTGATGCCGAGATTGATCACCTCATAGCCGTTGTTGGTGAGGATGATGTCCACGAGATTCTTGCCGATGTCGTGCACATCGCCCTTCACCGTGGCGATCAGGAATTTGCCCTTGCTGCTGCTTTCCCCTTCCACCCGCTCCATGTGGGGTTCGAGACGGGCCACCGCCGCCTTCATCGTTTCGGCGCTCTGCAGCACGAACGGCAGCTGCATCTGACCGGAGCCGAACAGCTCCCCCACCACCTTCATGCCGTCCAGCAGGAAGGTGTTGATGATGTGCAGAGCCGGATAGGTCTGCAGGGCCTCGTCGAGGGCCGTCTCCAGGCCGATGCGCTCGCCATCGATGATGTGCTGCTTGAGGCGCTCCTCCACCGGCAGATCGGCCAGGGAAGGCCCCGAGGCGCGGGCTTCCTTGGCGCTGACGCCCTCGAACAGGGTGGTGAGGGCCGTGAGCGGGTCGTAGGTGCAGATGGCACCGGGCTGCTCGCTCTCGAAGCGGCGCCGGTCGTAGATCAGATCGCGGCAGATCTGCTGGTGCTCATCGCTGATCTTGATCAGGGGCAGGATCTTGGCCGGACTGACGATCGCCGCGTCCATGCCCGCCTCGCAGCAGTCGTGCAGGAACACCGAATTGAGCACGATGCGTGCTGCCGGTGAGAGGCCGAAGCTCACATTGCTCACCCCGAGCACCACATGCACACCCGGGAGGTTCTCCCGGATCAGCCGGATCGCCTCCACCGTGGCGAGACCGTTTTCGCGGTCTTCCTCGATGCCGGTGGAGATGGGCAGGGCCAGCGGGTCGTAGAAGAGTTCGTGGGCCGGAATGCCGAACTCCAGGGCATCGCGGTAGGCCCGCTGGGCGATGGCGAACTTGCGCTCCGCCGTGCGCGCCATGCCCTCCTCATCGATGGTGCCCACGACCACACCGGAGCCGTAGGCCCGCGCCAGTTCCAGCACCTTGAAGAAACGCTCGTCGCCGTCTTCGTAGTTGGTGGAGTTGAGGATGCACTTGCCGCCGGCCACCTTGAGGCCGGCCTCCATCTTCTGCCACTCGGTGGAATCGAGCATCAATGGCAGATTCACATTGGTCACGAGCCGGCTCACCAGCTCGTGCATGTCCCGTTCCCCATCCCGCCCCACGTAGTCGACGTTCACATCGAGCACGTGGGCGTTCTCCTTCACCTGGCCGCGGGCCACGGCCACCAGCCCGTCCCAGTCCTCCTCGGCAAGCAGTTCCCGCACCTTCTTCGAGCCGCTGGCATTGAGCCGCTCGCCGATGATCAGGAAGGAATTGTCCTGGTGGTAGGGGGTGGTGCCGTAGATCGAAGCGGCCGAGGGTTCCACCTGCAGCAGCGGCCGGTCATGCCGGGTGGCGGGGGTGCGTACCGCCCGGGGAGCCGGGGTGAGCTCTGCCGCCAGCTCCGCCAGGGCGCCGATGTGGGCCGGCGTGGTACCGCAGCAGCCGCCGATCACCTGCACCCCGAGGTCCTCCACGAAGTGCAGCAGCTGCATCTTCATCTCCAGCGGCGTCAGCCGGTAGTGGGCCACCCCGCCGATGTTCTCCGGCAGGCCGGCATTGGGGATGCAGCTCACCACAAACGGGCTGTGCTCGCTCAGGTAGCGGATGTGCTCCTTCATCTGCTCCGGCCCGGTGGCGCAGTTGAGGCCGAGCACGTCGATCGGGAACGGCTCCAGGATCGCCACCACTGCCGCGATGTCGGAGCCCACCAGCATCGTGCCGGTGGTCTCCATGGTCACGCTCACCATCAGCGGCCGCCGCTGGCCCGTGGCCGTGAAGGCCGCCTCGATCCCCTGCAGCGCCGCCTTGATCTGCAGCACGTCCTGGCAGGTCTCCACGATGAACAGGTCCACATCGCCGGCCAGAAGCCCCTCGGCCTGCTCCTGGAACGAGGCCTTCATGGTGTCGAAGTCCACATGGCCCAGGGTGGGCAGCTTCGTGGTGGGCCCCATCGATCCCGCCACGAACCGGGGCTTCTCCGGCGTGCTGAAGGCGTCGGCCATCTGACGCGCCAGCTCCGCCGCGCGCTGGTTGAGGGCGAAGGCCTGGTCGGCGATGTCGTACTCGGCCAGCACCAGGGAGGTGGCTCCGAAGGTGTCGGTCTCGATCACGTCGGCGCCCACCTCCAGGAACTGGCGGTGCACCGCCTGCACCGCGTCGGGACGGGACACCACGAGGTATTCGTTGCAGCCCTCCAGGGCGGCACCACCGAAATCCTCGGCGGTGAGGTTCATCTGCTGCAGGGACGTGCCCGTGGCGCCATCGAAGACCAGCACGGGGCGCCCGGGAGCATGGAGACGCTCGAGGAACCCGACGCGCTCAGCCCCGTGTGGGGGCCGGGGCGGCGTGGAAGAACTGACGGGCCGTGTGGTGGTCATCGCAGGGGCGCTCAGCTGTCGATGCGGATCCGCGTCACCCAGTGGTCATAGGCGGGATCGCGCCCTTCCGTGATCAGGGTGAGGCGATCGCGCAGCCGTTCCATCACGGGACGCTCCGAGGGCAGGTCGGTGGTCTCCACCCGCCGCACCGGCGTCACCTTGGCGGCGGTGCCGCTGAGGAACACTTCGTCGGCGATGAACAGTTCGCTCTTGTCCACGGCGCGCTCGATCACCTCCAGACCCATGGCCCGGGCCAGTTCGATCACGCTGGCACGGGTGATGCCCTCGAGGATGTCCTGATCCACCCCGGGGGTGATCAGCTGGCCATCGCGCACCAGGAAGAGGTTCATGCCGCTGGCCTCGCTCACCTTGCCGCGGCTGTTCATCAGGATCGCCTCCTCGAAGCCGCTCTTCACGGCCTCCGTCTTGGCCAGGGAGCTGGTGATGTAGGCGCCGCTGATCTTGCCGCGCAGGGGCAGGGAGCGGTCTTCCTGACGGGTCCAGGAACTGATGCGGCAGCTCACCCCGTCGGGCGAGAGATAGTCGCCAAGCTCGAGGCCGTAGATGAGGAAGTTGGTCTCGATGTTGTGCAGACGCGGGGCGATGCCCAGATCGCTGGTGTACACGAACGGCCGCAGGTACACCGGGCAGGTGGGCTGGTTGGCCACCAGGAAGGCCTGGATCGCCGTGTGGATGGTCTCCTCCGGCAGGTCGGTGAGCAGCAGGCGAGCGCTCTGGCTCAGCCGGCGGGCATGGCGGTCAGCCCGGAACAGCAGGATCTCCTTGGGATCGGCAGGGTTGGGCAGGGCCCGCATCCCCCCGAAGGCGCCGGTGCCGTAATGGAGGGCGTGGGTCGCCACCGAGAGGGTGGCCTCCTCGAAGCGCACGACCTTGCCATCGAACCAGGCGTAGGGCAGGAACTGGTGCATGGGGGCGCGGGTATCGGCGAGGCCTGGCGTGCCCCGATCTTCTCACTGCAGCCAGCAGGATGGAGCCATGCACAGGCTGGCGGCACTACCGGGGGGATCGGACCAGGCGGACCAGGGGGCCTACGTGGAGCAGCCCGCTGCACCCGTGATCCTGCTCACCCACGCCGACACCGACCTGGTGGCGGTGGACCGGGTGCTGGCGGAATCGCCGGACCTGGTGGAGGGGGCGGTGCGGGGCCTCAACCTGGCCGCTCTGGCCCATCCGGCCGTGATCGACCACTACATCGCCACAACGGTGCGGCAGGCGCGGCTGGTGGTGGTACGGCTGCTGGGGGGCCGTGGTCACTGGACCTACGGGCTGGACCAGCTGGCCCTCTGGGCCGAGCCCGAGGGCCGCGACCTGGTGGTGCTGGCCGGCACGGCGGAGGAGGAGGTGGGGCTGGCCGGCTGCGGCACCGTGGACCCCGCGCTGGCCATCGCCCTGGGGCGCTGCCTGCGGGAGGGCGGCGCCGCCAACGTGCGTTCAGTGCTCAAGGCCCTGAATGGGCTGCTGCAGGGCCGGATGCCGCTGCCGCCGGCCGTGCAGCCCCTGCCGGATCCCGCTGCCCACGACTGGCGCGACGAAACGGGGCCACGGGTGGGGGTGATCGCCTACCGCGCCCTGCTGCAGGCCGGCGATCTGGCCCTGATGGACCGCACCCTGGCGGCGCTGCGCGGCCGGGGATTGTGTCCGCGGGGCCTCTGGGTGAGCGGGCTGCGGGATCCGGCGGTGCAGCGCGGCGTGAGCGATCTGCTGCGGCGCGAGGGGGTGGCGGCGGTGCTGTGCAGCACCTCGTTCGCCTCGGTGCAGTTCGAGGACGCCGGGCTGGGGGCGCCCCTGTGGGAGGCCCTGGATGTGCCGGTGCTGCAGCTGCTGTGCAGCAGCCAGCCCCGGGCGGCCTGGGCCGCCAGCAGCATCGGGCTGACCCCCACCGATCTCACGCTGCAGGTGGCGCTGCCGGAGCTGGATGGGCGCATCACCACCCGCATCGGAGCCTTCAAGCAGACGCGCGCAGCCAGCGAACGGCTCGCCTCAGGGCTGCAGGGCTACGACCCGGATCCCGGCCGGCTGGAATGGATCGCGGAGCTCACGGCCCGCTGGGTGACGCTGGGACGTACAGCGGCGGCCGAGCGCCACGTGGCTCTGGTGCTGGCCAACTACCCGACCCGCAACAGCCGTCTGGCCAACGGCGTCGGCCTCGACACCCCGGCGTCCACAGCCCTGATGCTGTTATGGCTGCGGGAGGCCGGCTACGACCTCGGCGAGCGGCAGTTGCCGGCCGATGGCGATGCCCTGATCGGCCAGCTGCTGGCGGGACTGAGCAACGACCCCGAGAGCGGCCATCGGCCGGCCCTGGATCATCTGGGCCTGCGGGCCTACCAGCACTGGTACGCCACCCTGCCGGAGCAGGGCCGGGAGCGTCTGGAGGCGGTGTGGGGTCCTCCGGAGCGGGATGGAGGGCTGGTGACCACGCGGGAGCGGCAGCAGGCCTTCCCGATCCGGGGGCTGCGCTTCGGCCGTGTGGTGGTGCTGATCCAACCGGAACGGGGCTTCGACCGGGATCCGAGCCTCAGCTATCACAGTCCGGATCTGCCCCCCACCCACGCCTACCTGGCCCAGTACCTGTGGCTGCGGCAGAGCTTCGGCGCCCAGGTGGTGGTGCACGTGGGCAAGCACGGCAACCTCGAGTGGCTGCCCGGCAAGGGGCTGGGGCTCTCGGACCAGTGCTACCCGGAGTGGGCCCTGGGGCCGATGCCCCACCTCTATCCCTTCATCGTGAACGACCCCGGTGAGGGCTCCCAGGCCAAGCGCCGCAGCCAGGCGGTGATTCTCGATCACCTCACGCCGCCGCTCGGGCGGGCTGGGCTGCACGGGGATCTGCAACGCCTGGAGGGGCTGCTCGACGAGTACTGGGAGGCGAGCCAGCTCGGCGGTGCCAGGGCCGACGCCCTGCGCAGCACCCTGCGGGAGCGGCTCCAGGCCCTGGACCTGCCCCTGGCCGCGGCGGAGGCCGATCTCGATGCCCGGCTGGATGCGGCCGATGGTTACCTGTGCGAGCTGAAGGAAGCCCAGATCCGCCTGGGGCTCCACACCTATGGACGCCTGCCCGAATCCGGGCGGCTGGCCGAACTGCTGCTCTGCCTGGCTCGTCCGCCCCAGGCCGGCATGGCGGGCCTGACCCAGGCCCTCGCCAGAGACCGGGGGCTGGACTTCGATCCCTGGAGCGATCCGGAAGAACAGCGTCTGGCGGAGACCGACCGGCAACGGCTCCAGGCTGGTGTCGGCGCCGCCCAGGCCCCCGGTGTTCTGCGCACGGTGGGCGATGGAGCGGCCCTGCTGGAGCAGGAGGCTCTGGCGCTCTGCCGCCAGGCCCTCCGCCTGGACACGGCAGCGGACAGCCCCAGGCCAGGCCCCATCACCCGGGCGTGCCTGGATCACCTGCACCGGCAGCTCTTGCCCCGCCTGCTGGGCTGTGGCGACGCCGAGCGGCAGGCCTTCCTGCGGGGACTGGAGGGCCGGCGCATCGCCGCCGGACCGGCCGGAGCACCCACCCGGGGCCGGCCCGATCTGCTGCCCACCGGCCGCAACTTCTACGCGGTGGACCTGCGCGGCCTCCCCACCGAGGCGGCCTGGGACCTGGGTCGCCGCAGCGCCGAGCTGCTGCTGGAGCTCCATCTGCAGGACGAGGGGGAGCATCTGCGCCGACTCGCCCTCTCGGTATGGGGCACCAGCACGATGCGCAACGGCGGTGAGGATATCGCCCAGGCCCTGGCCCTGCTGGGCGTGCGGCCCGTGTGGGATGGACCGACGCGCCGGCTGGTGGACCTGGAGCTGATCCCGCTCAACCTGCTGGGGCGGCCGCGGGTGGATGTGACCCTGCGCATCTCCGGCCTGTTCCGCGATGCCTTCCCCCAGCTGGTGGGGTGGATGCACCGGGCCACCACGCTGGTGGCGGAGCTCGAGGAGGACGAAGCCCACAACCCCCTGGCGGCGGCAGCACGGCGGGAGGGTCACTGCGCCCGCATCTACGGGTCGGCCCCGGGGGCCTACGGGGCGGGCCTGCAGGGCCTGATCGACAGCGGCCAGTGGGAGGAGCGGGACGATCTGGGCGAGGCGTTCCTGAACTGGAGCAGCTGGAGCTATGCGCCGGAGGGTTCAGGTCATGCGGGGGCGGCGTCGATCGAAGCCCGTGCGGATCGGCAGGGGCTGGAGCAGCGGCTGCGCAGCGTGCAGGTGGTGCTGCACAACCAGGACAACCGGGAGCATGACCTGCTCGACTCCGACGACTACTACCAGTTCCAGGGGGGGTTGAGCGCCGCTGCCGAACGGCTGCAGGGCCGCCGGCCGGCCCTCTGGTTCGGCGACCACTCCCGCAGCAGCCGGCCGCGGGTGCACCGGATCGAGAAGGAATTCGACAAGGTGCTGCGCAGCCGGGTGCTCAACCCGCGCTGGATCAGGGCGATGCAGGAGCACGGCTACAAGGGCGGCTTCGAGATGGCCGCCACCCTGGACTACCTGTTCGCCTACGACGCCAGCACCGGACGCATGCCTGCCTGGAGCTACGGCGCGGTGTGGGACCACTGGCTGGCGGATCCCGAGGTGCGCCGCTTCCTTGAACGCCGCAACCCGTGGGCGCTGCGCGACATGGCCGAACGGCTGCTGGAGGCCCACCACCGCGGCCTCTGGAACCACGCCGGTGCCGAACGGATCAGCCAGCTGGAGCAGCTGGTGCTGGACACTGAAAGCCTAATCGAACAGTCAC
Source organism: Cyanobium sp. PCC 7001 (assembly GCF_000155635.1). Classification (NCBI taxonomy): domain Bacteria; kingdom Bacillati; phylum Cyanobacteriota; class Cyanophyceae; order Synechococcales; family Prochlorococcaceae; genus Cyanobium; species Cyanobium sp. PCC 7001. Next base: position 512,214 of record NZ_DS990556.1, on the reverse strand, counting down.
CCTGAGCTGGCAGCCGCTCAGACGTCCGACACCGGCCAGGCAGCGTGGCCTTTCAGTTGTTCAGGTCCCGCACCATCTGGCGGAAGGGATCGATGGCTCCGGGCTTGGAGGGGATCTGCTGGGTGATCTGGGGCTGGGCGACAGGGGATGCAGCGGTCTGCTCCTGGTCCTTCTTGGCGGCGGCCGGACCGCCGGGCACATTCACGCCCAGGGCCGAGCCACGCCGGCGCTGTTCCAGCTGAGCCTGGGACATCTGCTGGGCGAACGTCTTCTTCACGGGCTTGGGAACACCGCCGGTGAGATTCAGTTCGGCCTCGCGGCGAGCGGCGCCAGGCAGGCCTTCGGACATCTTCTCCAGCTTGGTCTCCATCGAGGACACCTCGGCCACCATCTCCTTGTTGCCGGGGTTGTCGGCCGTGCCGGGGAAGGTGTGGCGGATGGTGTTCGCCCGCTTCATCAGGTTCACATCGCCCAGGCTGCTGGCGGCATCGGCATCCAGGAAGACGGCCTCCGTCTTCTTGCGGGGCTGGGGCTTGGCGGCAGGGGCGCTGTTCGCGCCGGAGCCGGAGGAGAACAGGCGATCAAACAGACCCATCGTCGGCCAAGGGGAAAGCGTCAGCAAACCCTAGCGGCCGCAGAGGTTCACCCCATGGGTATCCGTACCACAACTCATCAAAAGGCGACGATGGCCTAGATCCCTGGCGATCGCCTCGCACACCAGCGGCGTGGGTGACCAGGCCGCCTGGAGGTCGTAGTCGTACCAGGCCTCGGCCCCGTCGAAACCGAGGTCGGCCGCCGCCGCCAGCAGGTGCGGGAAGGGGCGGCGGTAGCGGGCCGGATGGGCCAGCAGAGCCAGGCCCCCGGCGGCATGGATGGCCTGCACCACGGCCCCGGCACGCAGGGCTGGCCCCACCACGGACCGGCCCTGCAGGTAGGGCTCCAGGGAAGGGTGCTCCGCTCCGAAGCCGAGGGCCAGCACATGCACCAGACACCCCTCCAGCAGACAGCTGATCTCCACACCCCGCCAGAGGGTCGGAACCGCCTGGCCCCGCGCCGAGGCGGCCTCGAACACCGCGGAGATCGGGGCATGGGCCTGCAGGGCATGGTGATCGGTCACGGCCAGGTGATCGAGACCGATCGCCAGAGCCTGATGGGCCAGGCCCTCCGGGGTGAGGCTGCCATCGCTGCAGATGGTGTGGCAGTGGAAGTTGAACCGGGTGGGACAACTGGCCGGCTCCACCTGCGCCAGCACGGCGGACAGGGGATGGGAAGCACGGGGAGAGGCGGGAACGGCCATCGGGCTCAGGCGTCGGCGGCCAGCCGCTCGGCCCGCAGCCGGCGCCAGCGCGCGTAGAACTGGATCGACGCGGCCATGAACACCACCAGGGCCACCACGAACCAGGTGGCGGCGCCGGTGGGGAACTGGTTCTTGAACACCACCAGCATCACCACGATCACCAGCAGCAGGGTTGGGAGCTCGTTGAGGGCCCGCAGCTGGCGGCCGTTCCAGTTGCAGCGGCCCTGCTGCAGCTGCCCCATCAGCCGGTAGCAGAAGGCGTGATAGGCCAGCAGGGCGGCCACGAAGGCGAGCTTGGCGTGCATCCAGCCCTGCTGCAGCCAGGTGGGATTCACGCTCAGAAGCCCCACGGCGCAGACCACGGCCACCACCATGCCCGGCGTGGTGATGATGTTGGCGAGGCGGCGTTCCATCAGGGCGTACTGCTCCTGGAAGGCCAGCTTCAAGGGGGGGTCCAGTTCCTCGGCCTCGCGGTGGTAGATGAACAGGCGCACCAGATAGAAGAGGCCCGCGAACCACACCACCACGCCCACGATGTGGAGCGTCTTGAACCACAGGTAGGCCTCTGGAGGCCAGCTGAAGACGAACACCATGCCGCTGCGCCGGGGGCCACAGGCTAGAAGCCAGGCACCGCGTCATCGGATGGGCCAGGCACCGTGTCGTCGGATGCGCCAGGCGCAGCGCCGGCCGGTGCGATCGCAGCTACAAGTTCTGCTGGGCAGGATGTTGCCTGCAGTGACATGCCGCCGTGGTTCGGAGGAGTGGCTCGGGACGGATCCCAGGGACAACCACTGATTCAGCTGATTCAGCCCCGGTGCTGGTCTTCGACGGCGGCTGCCTGTTCTGCCGACACTTCGCCCTGCTCAGTGAGCTGAAAGGCGGCATCCCCGATCTGCAGATCCGCGATGGCCGGGCCGACACGGCGCTCCGCCATGCGTTGGCAGCGCGGGGCCATCACCTGCGGGATGGCGCCATGGTTCTGAAGGGAGACCAGGTGTGGCACGGGGCCGAGGCGATCGCCTGGATCAGTTCCCGGATGCGGCCCAGCACGGCCCTGCTGCAGTTGCTCAAGCTGGTGATGGCGGAGCGGAGGCGGGCTCGGTGGCTCTACCCGTTGCTGCTGCTGGCGCGTCGCAGCGCTCTGGCCTGGCGCGGGCTGCCCGTCGACCCCGATCAGGCCTCCTGCTGAGCCCGGGCGCTGGCCCGGGCCGCCTCCACCGCGGTCACCACCGCCAGAAGCAGGAAGCCCGCCAGGCCCACCAGCTGGTTGCGCTGCACCACATCGGGCATCAGCGTGGGATCCACGCCCTGGCCCTGAACAAGGCCGACACCGAACCAGAGCGTAGCGAGCACCGAGGTGATCCAGTAGGCCTTCCAGCGGCGCTGGTAGATGTATCCGGTGCCGAGCCCTGGCACCACGTTGAGCAGGGCCGCCACCCAGCCGCTGCCACTGGCCACGATCTGGCGCTTGCTGAGGAGGTCCATGGATCGGTCGGCTACGCCTCCATCCCTAGCGCAGGCGGGCCCGTTCCAGGGTCCAGGTTTCTAGGGTTCGGTGAGGGACTCACCACCGAGAGGCCCTGGAACACCGAAGCGCTGGCGGCGGTGGAGCGTCTGAACGGGTGGGTGGCGAGGCTCGGTTTTCTGGCCGCGGTGGTGGGGGAGGCCCTCACGGATGAAGGGATCGTGGGACAGCTGGCCGCGGCGCTGCGCTGGTTGCTGGGCTGAATGCAGCCGGTGAAACATCCCACCGGCCGGACACCGATCAGGGCAGGAATCCCAGGTCAGCGAGCTGGGGCACCAGCCAGCCAGGAATGCCGTCCTGGTCCCACTTCCAGAAATCGCCTCGGCCCAGATACACCGCTTCGCGGGCCAGGTAAGCCTGGGCCACCACCGCCAGATCCACGGCCTGAAGGGCATCCTCGCGGCTGGAACGGCGCAGCCGCTCCGACGGGCTCAAGGCCCGGTCGGCGTCGCGCGTGGCGTCAATCCCCCGTGCGGCAGGGCCGGGGAGCCAGGAGCCCCATCCGGCACGGAAGCGACGCCCACCCACAACTGCCTTGCCTGTCATCCCCTCACCGGACCATCCCGGACCTGAAAAGCAGGCAACAGGGTAGGGGGCGAACCCGGTTTGGGTTCAGCGCGGTGTGTCGTTGTACACCACCTGCTCGACACGGCGCCCATCGGGAGAAATCCGCAGTTCGGTCTCCGCGGTGGGCAACTGGTCCCGTTCCTCCCAGCCGGGAGGACCGCCGAGAAAACGGAACACGAAGCCGTCGGCGTTCTCCTCCACCAGGCAGGGATTGCTGCGGGCTGCCGTGGCGAACATGCACTGGGCCGGGCGGTAGCGCTCCAGGCCGCCATTCACCCGCACGGCGTAGGTGCGGGCGACGTTGATGGCGCGCACGGCTGCGGGGGTGACCCGTTCCTCGGCCTGGAGCGGCGCGAGGCCAGCGACGGAGGAGAGGACGGTCAGCCCCAGAGAACCGATGAAAAGCCCGGGCAACAGCGGGTGACGGCGGAGCGATCCCTGCCAATAGGCCCTGGAGAGCAGGGCACGGAGGGGTGAGGCAAGGCAGGCCATGGCGGTCGGCGGGTCACGTCCTACTCTCCAGCCTTAGCGCCGGACAGCGGCCTCGGCAGCGCTAGCGCTGGAATCGGCGGTCGGTCTCAAGCCAGCGCTCGAAGGCCGCCAGGGCTTCGACGGTGGCCCAGAGCGAAAGCCCCACCGCCAGGGCACCGCCCACCACCAGCACGGAGGCCAGCACCAGGGGGATGGCGGCCATCAGCACCAGCGGGATCACCACCAGGGCCCCGACTGCGGCCAGACCGAGCACGGGAGCCACCAGAGCCGAGGGGGGGCCCTGACGCGGCAGACCGGCGCGGTGGAGGGGATCGGAGCTTGCCATGGCGCGGCCGAGACGGCAGAGGTGGTCATTCTGGGCCCGAAGGCCTGGGGCTCTGTAGCCGGGGAACCGAACCCAGCCGAACCCTGGCCGCTGGTGGCGGCGCCTGGCCGCCCCTAGAACGGATGCATGGCCGGCCTGGGCATCCAGTGTCCCCACCGCAGCTTCTGAGCCCCCCTGCAGCTGCCGAAGGGACACCGCGCTGCCGCCTCAGGGCCGAGGGACCGGGACGCTTTCTGGTGGCCGGCTTCCTGTCGGCGTGGCTGGTGGGGTGGGGGGCCGGCGAAAGCTTCGCCCTGTGGGTGCTGTGGGGGGCCTGTGGACCCTCGGAGGGGTCCTGGCGGTGGGGGAGGTGCTGCGCTGCCTGTGGACATTCGGAGGGGCACCAGGAGCTGGTGGTGTGCCGCTGGGAGGGGCCGTTCAGGCGCTGCCGCCGCATCGGCTGGAAGCAGATCCGGCGCTTCGAGGCGACAGTCCAGGGACCCCAGGCCGGCGCTCTGGTGGCGGTGCTGGATGACCGTCGGGTGGAGATCACACGCCTGGGCAGCGAACGGCAGCGGTTGGAGGCGGCCGTGCTGGGCGGGCTCACCCTGGCCTGTGCCTGGGGGTTGGCGTGGCTGCTGGCCGGACGGAAGGAGTGGCGGCTGGAGGCCCGCCGTCTGGTGCTGCAGCGGCGCTTCGCCGGCCGGGTGCACGTGGTGGGGGAGGGCCGGGACCTGGAGCTCCGGGAATCGGTGGACGCCGATGGCGATCGCAGCTACCGGCTGCAGGCCAAGGGAACCGACGGCAAGCCCCTCACTCTGGACACTGCCAGCGACGACCCCTCGAGCCTGCGGGGGCTGGGGGCCTTTGTGGCGGCCCGGACCCGCATGCCCTTCACCGATTGTGTGCCCACCGAGGCCCAGCGGCGGCAGCAGCGCAGCGACGAGCTGAGGACGCTGCACCAGCAGCTGCTGGAGTCGGGACCGCTCGGTCGCTGGGCCGCCCGCTGGATCCCGCCGGAGCCGCCCGGCGATCAGACTTAGGCTCCTGGAAGCGCGGTGGTCCGTAGCTCGGGGCCGTCATGGCAGCGGGACCGTCATGGCAGCGGGACACTGGCTGAAGCAGGCTGTGGCGGGAACGGAGACTGCAGCGTGAAACAGGTTGGACTGGCCCTCGGCAGCGGTGGTGCCCGGGGCTGGGCCCACATCGGCGTGATCCGAGCCCTGCAGGAGGAGGGCATCGGCATCAGCGGCATTGCCGGCGCCAGCATCGGCGCCCTCGTGGGGGCGATGTACTGCGCGGGGGAACTGGACGACCTCGAGGATTTCGTGCGGGATCTGCGCTGGCGCGACCTGCTGACCTACTTCGACATGGTGTTTCCCACCAGCGGCCTGCTCGACGGCAACCGCGTCTACGAGCTGCTGTCGGAGCACATGCAGGCCATGCGGATCGAGGACGCCGCGATCCCGTTCTGCTGCGTGGCCACCGACCTGATCCGCGGCAAGGAGGTGCAGCTCCGCTCCGGTTGCATGGTGGATGCGGTGCGGGCCAGCATCTCGGTGCCGGGCATCTTCACCCCGTTCTGCGATGGAGACCGCTTCCTCGGGGATGGCGGCATCGTCAATCCGGTGCCGGTGGACGTGGCCCGCGACCTCGGGGCCGAGCTGGTGATTGCGGTGAACCTGAACCGCAACCACGTGACCGGCGGGCTGGCGGAAACAGCCCGGCCGTCCGCGGTGGGTGAGTCCCGTAACCAGGAGACGGTGGAAAGGAAGAGACGTGAAGGGGTCAACCAACGCCGCGAGACCTTTCTGCGCAACCTGCAGCAGCGCTTCGAGAGCCTCCAGGACACCCTCAACGACAAGATGGATCAGTGGTTTGATGCGGAGGACCCCGGACCGAACATCTTCGAGGTGATCGGCACGTCGCTCAACGTGATGGAGCAGCAGGTGACCCGCGGACGGCTGGAGGTGCACGTGCCGGATCTGCTGGTGGAGCCGCCCCTGCATGACTTCGCCATCTTTGACTTTCATGAGGCCAGCCGGATCATCGCGTTGGGGCACCGGGCGATGCGCGACCAGCTGCCGGCGCTGCGGGAGCTGCTCTGATGGATCTGCCGTCGCTGGAGAGGCTGCCGCTGCTGCGGGATCTGCAGCAGTGTCTGGAGGTGTGGTCAGGGCGGCGCGGCCAGGCGCGGTTGAGCGAAGACCCACTGGAGCCCCTGCCGCCGGGGCGGCTCGAAGCGCTGCGGCAGCGGGTGGGGGAGCTGGAGGTGCCCCCGCCCCTGGTGAGCGATGTGGGGGCGGCCCTGCGGGAGGCCGTGCAGGCCTGGCGCGCCGACTCCCAGGCACCGAACGTGCTGATCGTGCTCAGCCGCCCGGTGGAGCCCATGGCCCCGGTGATCGAGGCGGTGCTGGCTGACTGGAAGGACGGGGAGATTCCCTGCCGCACCCTGCTGCCCTGCCGCCGCCGACCGGCCGACCCGGCGGCAGTGCCACGCATGCTCACGGCGGCGCTCGAGACGGCCCCGTCCTCGGCAGCCGGGGATGGCGAGTCGGCGCCCTTGGGATCGGCGACGTCGACAGAGCCGCTGCTGCTGAGCCTGCCCAATCTCGACCAGTGCTTCCTGCGCTGCATCGATGGCTGGAGCGGCATCGAGCGGCTGCGCCAGGTGATCCTGGAGCGGCGCGACCGGTTCTGGCTGCTGGGCTGCAACCGCTGGGCCTGGAAGTTCCTCGACCACGTGAGCCAGTTCAGCTCGTACTTCCCCAACGCCACCACCCTGCCGGCTCTGGATGGAGAGGCCCTGCGGCAGTGGCTGGCGCCGGTGGCGGAAGACCTGGGGCTTGAGCCCCCTGACGCGGAAGGAACCCCAGACCGCCACAGGCGCGGGAACGATCACGGGGGGGACGATCGGGGGACGAGCGATCCCGAGCGGACCGATCACTGGGACCTGCTGGCGGATGCGGCGGAAGGCAGCCACCGGATCGGCGCCGAGCTCTGGCTGGCCAGCCTGCGCCGCAAACCGCCCAAGGAGGAGTCGGGGGAGAAGGAGGTGGAGAAGGAGGGGGAGGAGCCCGGGGAGGAGGAGGAGGAGGAGCTGGTGGCCGCCCGGCCGTTTCTGCCGGACCTGCCGGCCCTCACCGATGAAGACCGCTATCTCCTGCACAGTCTGCTGATCCACGGTTCCCAGCGCCGCAGCCACCTGGCCTATGGACTGGGGATGCCCAGTCACCGGCTGCAGCCCCGCATCCAGTGGCTCCTGGCCGAAGGGGTGCTTCAGGACACGGCGGGGGAGCTGGGGGTGCGGGCCTGCCACTACCCGAACCTGCTGCGGCAGCTGGCGGACAACAATTTCTTCACCGGGGAGATCTGAGCGATGCGACCGCCCATTCCTCTGCGCAGGCTGCGCCCCGGGGCGGTGCCGTCAGCGGGTGTGCTGGCCGGGCTGACCGGGCTGGCCGCGCTGGCCCCCTTGCTGCTGCACCCGGCGGCCCGGGCTGAAACCGCGGGGAAGCGCATCCTGGCCGAGGTCACCCTGTCGAAGGCGATCAGCGCGGCCTTCGCGGTGCTGGTGGCCTACGGCGCCATCTTCCTGATCGAGCGGCTCACCGTTTGGCTGTCGGAGCAGGTGGCCCGCCGCTACCGGCTGCTGATCAAGCAGTCGGTGCCCTTCCTGAAGGGGCTGGTGCTGATCGCCACGGTGTCCTACCTGCTCGACCAGTTCCTCAACCTCACCCAGAACAATCTGCTGGCCCTCACCGGCACCCTGGCGGTGGCCCTGGGCTTCGCCTTCAAGGACTACGTGAGCTCGATCATCGCCGGGGTGGTGTCGCTGTTCGAGGCCTCCTACCGGGTGGGCGACCGGGTGCGCATCGGCCAGCACTACGGCGAGGTGGTGGGCTACGGCCTGCGCAGCCTGCAGCTGGTGACCCCGGACGACAACACGATCACGGTTCCCCACAACCTGGTGTGGACCGACCCGATCTCCAATGCGAACAGCGGCAAGCTCGAAGCCCAGGTGTCCACGGATGTGTACTTCGACCACCGGGTGGACGTGGACCTGGTGGTGTCCATCCTCTACCAGGCGGCCTACAGCAGCCAGTACACCCAGCTGCGGCTGCCTGTGCTGGTGGTGATGGAGGAACACCCCTGGGGAACGCAGTTCAAGCTGCGCTCCTATCCGATGGATGCCCGCGACGAATTCACCTACCGCACCGATCTGCTGATGCGGGCGAAGCGGGCTTTCGCCCACCACGGCCTCAGCTACCCCAACACGGCGCTGTCGCTGCTCGATCAGGAGCAGGAAAACAGGATCACACGAGGCAAGCGCTGAACCGGCTACGCCGAGAGGCCATGGCGCAGGCGCCGCTCCAGCTGGGTGAGGCGATGGCGGTTCTCCGCCGTGGGCTCCCGGCTGTAGCGATGGCGGAAGTCCTGCAGCATGGCCGCCATGCTGGCGGGCAGCAGGGGATGGTCATCCTCCGTGTCCAGCCCGAGCCTCAGGCTCGAGGCTGCCACGGTTTCGAGCAGGATCGGCTCATCGCCGGAAGGACCGTAGATCAGCACCTCGGCGCCGGGCGGGGCCAGGAAGGTGAGCAGTTCGAACGGAAAGATCACTCGTTCCAGCACCACCCCCTCCTCCACGCTGCAGCAGAGGATCACCAGGTGGGAGCGCTCGTTCCGGTAGCCGCAGTTGAGCATGGCCAGGATCCTCAGCTGGACATCCACTCTTGGGGAGGGAACCCAGGAAGAACAGTCGCACCCGCCACCGAACCGGGAGGATTAGGTAGGTACACCCAGCGGCAGGATCGAAAGACGCCCTGAGCCGGCCTAGATCCCCTCCCAGATCACCTGAATCCAGCGATCGGCCGCAAACAGGCCCTGGCCCCAGCGCTCCTCCAGATCGGCCAGGGGAGCGGCCGCCACCACGGCCTCCACAGCGAGACCCTGCTGCTTCAGCGCCGTGAGCCGTTGCTGCGCCGTGGCCAGCATGGTGCGGTAGGCCTGCAGATCGGCCTTGCTGCCCACAGGACCATGGCCCGGGATGATGCGGGTGTCATCGTCCGCCAGCTCCAGCACCTGATCCACTCCGGCGATCGCACCGGCCAGGGTGCCGCCGTTGAGGGTGTCGATGAAGGGGTACATGCCGTTGAACCAAACGTCACCGGCGTGGATCACGTTGGCCTGGCGGAACTGCACCACCACGTCGCCGTCGGTGTGGGCGGCAGGAAGGTGGCGCAGCTCGATCGTCTGGCCGTCCAGCAGCAGTTGGAGCGTGGTGTCGAAGCTGATCACGGGCAGCGCCTCGGGCGGTGCCGGCGGCGTCACCATGGAGAAGGCCGGGATGGTGGAGCCCTCCGCCAGCCGGCGCCGCACAGTGGTGTGGGCCACGATCCGGGCTCCGGTTCGGGCAAAGCCGGCGTTGCCGTCCGTGTGGTCGAAGTGGAAGTGGGTGTTGATCAGCCAGGCCGGATCGCCGCCCCCCAGGGCCTTCACCGCTCCACGCACGGGTGTGGCCAGGCGGGCGAACTTGCTGTCCACCAGCAGGGTGCCATCCGGACCGGTGAGCACCCCGATGTTGCCCCCCTCGCCGCCGATCACCGACACTCCCCCCTGCACGGGTGAGGCCAGGAGCGGGGTGGGGGCTTCCGGGGGCGGCGCTGTCCTGCCCGGCAGCTGGCCGAACAGGCTCACCGCCACGGCCACCGCCAACGCCAGCACCAGACGGGGAACCACGGTCGGAAGCTCGAGATGCGGCCGTTGGACGTGCAGACGGCCGGTGGGGCCACCGGAGAATCGGTGCAGCATGGAGCGCTGGGCAGGCTCGCCCATTCTCACCACTGGCCGGCACCGAAACGCCCAGCCCCAGAACGCCCAGCCCCAGGGGGTTGGTGCAGATCTGGCACCGGCGTTGCGGCACTCATGCGGCAGCAAGGCCGGTGAGCGCGTGCCACTGCTGCTGCAGGGCGGCCGGCAACCGCCGGGGCCGGTAATCGCGCCCATCACTGGGGCCGTGGCGAACCACGGCATTCACCAGCAGTGCCGGAGTGCGGCCACGGTTGATGGCGCCGTGGGGCACCCCCGGCGGGATCCGCACCCAGGCAGCCTCGTCCTCCCGCAGCGGGATCGAGCGCAGGCGACCGTCCTGCACCACCACGAGGTCGATGCTGCCGCGCAGCACCCTCAACTGATCGGTCTGGCGGCGGTGGCAGAAGAGTTCGCCGCAGGTCTGGGGGCTGATCTCGGCGATCAGGGTTTCGTCACAGGGCTGGGGATCGGAGAAGTAGGCGTGGCCGGAGTGACTGCCGGCGATCGGCAGGATCTCCACCTGGCGGGAGAGGCGCATGGGTCTGGGGTGCGTTGGAAACCTAGTGCTTGAAGTTTCACAACCATCCGCCCAGTTCAGGCGTAGTCCCTGGTACTGGATCGCCCAAGCAGGGGTCCACGGTCACGGTTCCCGCACGCGCCGGCCAGCCCCGGGTGAACGAGGGCTGGCGCGGCGATGTGCGTCAGCCCAGGTCCGCGTGCAGCAGATCCATCACGGAATGCACCGGGATGGTCACCGCATCCCCGAGTTCAAGCGTGGCGGCCAGGTTGCTGAGGATGTTGCGCTCGTCATCCTCGAGTGGACCGTCCGAGCGCATGATCTCGGCCGCCACCGCATAGGCCGTGGCCCGCTGGTTGGGGTTGAGCGCCTCGGCGGCCATCACCATCAGGTGCTGGGGCCCCTGGCGCCGCAGGATCGCCATCAGCCCGTCCAGCAGGGCCACGGTCTGGTCGGGGGCGTAATCGCGGTAGGGATGGCGGTAGTCGAGCGAATGGCGCAGGGCCCGTGACCCCGCCATGGTCAGCACGCCGTCCCAGGACACGGCGGAGAGGGCCACCGCCACGAAGGCGCTGGCCGGATCGAGGGGCTCATCGGTGCCCAGCCTTGCTGGCGAGGAGAGGGTGGTGGTCATGGGCGCAGGTCCGTAGGGGGAAGGCCACAGGGGGCCGTGGATGGTTCCACCCAACGTCCGTGGCTTCCACCCTGGCGGTAGCGAGAGCGACCGATAGCGCGAAATAGCGAGGAATACTCACCCGAGCTCTCGCCCGGTTGGCGCCGGAGGGTCAGTCCAGCCAGGAGTGCTGAATCGCCTTGATCCGGCCCGAGCGGCTCAGGCGCAGGAGGCTCACGTCCAGGGGCCGCTCCAGGGGGCTGCCGGTGGGGAACACGAAGCCGTAGGTCTCCTGCGCCAGGCTGAAGCGGGCCACCCGCATCGGCAGATCCGGATTGGTGCGCAGGTGGTAGCGCAGGGCCGGTGCGTCGTAGATCACCGCATCCACCTCCCCCACCGCCAGCTGGTTCACCGCCGCCTCCAGACTGGGCTGGGCACTGAGGCGGGCGCCGCTGCGGCGGCCCCACTTCTCGCTGGTGGTTCCCCTCACCACCGCCACCGGGCGCTGGCGCAGATCCTCCACGTCGCGGATGCCGCCGGCCGGCACCTGGGCCAGGGACACGGTGAAGGCCGAAGCCAGGCCGGCCGTGATCGACGAGACGGCCAGCAAGGTGATGATCATCCACACCCCCGTGATCACACGGCCGCTGCGGGTAACCGGCGAGCGGTCCCCGTAGCCCACGGTGGTGAGGGTCACGATGGCGAACCACATGCCGTTGCCCACACCGTGCAGGTAGGCGCGTGGAAACTGCTCCGGGTTGCGCCGCCGCTCCGCCAGCCAGATCAGGTTGCCCACCACGAACAGGGCCAGCAGCAGCACCCCCACCGAGGAGAGGGCCGCCATGCCGAAGAAGGGGCGGATGCGGCTCCAGAGGCCAGCGTCGCGCAGGGGCAGGAGCACCCCGATCCGGCCGACGAAGTAGGGCTGGGTGAACTCGATGTCCGCCTGGGCGAGCCGTTCGGGCGTGATGCTGATCGGGCCGATCGCCAGATCAAGGTCGCCGCGGGCCACGGCGTCCAGGTTGGCCTGGGTGTTGTCCTGAGGGATCAGCTCGAAGGCAAGCTCCTGCTCGCTGGCCACCTCACGCCACACGTCGGCGCTGATGCCGCCGATGCCACCCGGCTGCTCGACCAGGAAGGGCTCGCTGCCGCTGATGCCCACCCGCAGCCTGGCGGCTGCTGCCATGGGCAGGAGCAGCGCCGCCAGGGCCACAGGGACCGTGCAGCGGGCCAGACAGCGAACGCTCGGCATCAGGGCTTCGGCGACTTCCAGGGGTGACCCTAGGGGTCGCGCCCACGTCACGAGACCAGGGCTCAGCGGCGCCCGGAGCGCATCAGCGACACCACCAGCCACACCCCGAGCACATTGGCGGCCACGAAGAGGCCCTGGCTCACCTGGCGCAGCAGCTGCAGCTCCGACTGGGTGGCCATGACCGTGGCGCTCAGCAGCAGGGAGGCCACCAGGATCGCCAGGGCGATACGGCGCGAGAGCACATCCAGGTTGCCCAGCAACTTCTCCAGGCCCTGGAGCTGGAAGGCGAACACCAGCTCGTCGCCGCTGAAGCGCTGCAGCAGACCACTCAGCTGGCGGGGCGACTCCAGCAGCAGGGTGCGCAGGTCGAGACCGAGCTGCATCACGCGCTGCTGAGGCAGCAGCAGGGCCCTGGCCATCAGCCGGCTTACCAACGGTTTCATCGCCTCGGTGAAGCTGAACCCGGGATTGAGTTCCCGGCCCACCCCCTCGAGGTTGGTGATGGCCTTCACGAACAGGCCCATGTTGCCGGGTACCTGCAGTCCGGCGCGGTTGGCGATCTGGAGCAGGTCGGCCAGGAAGCGGGCGAAGTTGAGCTGGTTGAGCGGCTTGGCGAAATTGGCGCGGATCAGCTGATCGAGCTGCCGCCGCAGACGCCGCCGGTCGGCCGTGGCCCGCAGCGGCGGCGCCAGCTGCACCAGCAGGTCGGTGGCCCTGGCGGGGTCCTCGTTGATCAGCGCCAGCACCAGATCCAGCACCAGGGTGCGGGTCCGGGGGTCGAAACTGCCCACCATGCCCAGATCGAGCAGGGTGATCGTGCCGTCGGCGGCCACCATCAGGTTGCCGGGATGGGGATCCGCATCGAAGAACCCCTCCACGAAGAACTGCTCCACGAAGGCGCCGAGCAGGTTGTTGGTGGCCCCCTCGAGTCCTTCCGGGCAGGCCTCGAGGGCACCGCGGCCGGCGGGGCTGAGGATCGGGTCGCCGTCCAGCCACTCCAGCACCAGCACCGCCGGCCCGGAGAGCTCGTTGTAGACGGCGGGAACCCGCAGACCTCCGTCCCCCACGAAGCTGGAGCGGCGCAGCACCTCCGCCAGCCGTTCGGTATGGCTGGCCTCGCTGCGGAAATCGATCTCACCTTCCAGCGCACCGATCAGCTGATCGGCCAGACCGGACAGGTCGTAGCTGGCCCCGAGGGGGGTCTGGGCCGCGAGGGCGGCGATCTGGCGCAGCAGCTGGCCGTCCTCCTCCACCTGCCGCTCGATGCCGGGCCGCAGCACCTTCACGGCCACGGCGGTGCCGTCGAGGAGGGAGGCCCGGTAGACCTGGCCGATGCTGCCGGCCGCCACCGGTGTGGTGTCGAATCCGGCGAACGCCTGCTCCAGCGGGCAGCCCAGCTGGGCCAGCAGCACCGACTCCACCGCCGACCAGGGGGCCGGGGCCACGCCGCTCTGCAGCCGGGCCAGTGCACTGATGTAGGGCTGGGGGAGCAGATCGGGCCGGGTGCTGAGCAGCTGGCCCACCTTCACGAACACCGGGCCGAGCTCGGTGAGCACCCGGCAGAGCACCTCCGGCGCCGGCAGGCTGGGCTGGGCCTCGCCGGCCTGGCCGAGCTGGGCGCTGAGCAGGCCCAGCAGATAGTCCCACTGGTGCTGGGACACCACCCGCACGATCTCGAGGGCGCGGGAGGATCCACTGAGCATGGAAGGAGTGGGCCAGGTGGGGCCCCAATGTTGACCTGGGGCGGCGCAGCCGGGAAAGCAGGGCCAGGCTGGGGCCTGGTGCAGGCGCGATGGTGAGCAGGGCCAACCCAGCGGCGGCGGCGGGCCAGGGGCTGATCCGGCCCCTCGGCCGCAAGGACATCCCCCAGGTGGTGGCATGGGCACGGGCGGAGGGCTTCTGCCCGGGAGAAGGCGATGTGGCGATCTACCGCCACACCGACCGCCAGGGCGTATGGGTGAAGGAGCTCAACCAGCGGCTGATCGGCTGCATCGCCGGCGTGCGCTACAACGCCGAGTACGGCTTCATGGGGATGTTCCTGGTGGACCCGGACCACCGGGGGCGAGGCCATGGCCTGTCCTTGTGGCGCAGGGCCATGGAGCACCTCGGCGATCTGCCCTGCGTGGGGCTGGAGGCCGCCCTCGAGCGGGTGGAGGACTACCGCCGCTGGGGCTTCGAGCCAGCCTCCCCGACCCACCGCTGGCAGCTGGTCGCCAGCGGAGAGGAGCCCGCCGGAGCGGGCCGGGCGGGCCTGGAGCTCGTGCGGGGGGATCAACTGCCGCAGCGGGCAGTGCAGGCCTACGACGCCCAGCGCGAACCCAGCCCGCGTCCCCACTTCCTGGCGGACTGGCTGGGCCATCCGGCCGGCACGGTGCTGGCCCTGATGGACCGCGACGGTCAGTGCCATGGCTTCGGGCGGATCCGGCCCTGCCTGCTGCGCCAGGGGAGTGGCTGGAGGATCGGACCCCTTCTGGCCGATGACCCCGGGCTGGCGGAGGCGCTGCTGCTGGGGATGCTGGCCCGCCATCCGGGCGTGGTGCTGATCGATGTGCCGGGTGCCAACCCCGAGGGGGACCGGCTGATGGAACGCCTGGGGTTCCGCCACACCGCCACGATGGTGCGGATGTACCGCGGCCGGCCACCGGCGGTGGGACTGGCGGACGTGTTCGGCCTGGCCTGCCTGGAGCTGGGCTGAGGCCCGCCTCGCGGGGGGTGGAGCCGTGCTGGCCCGCTCACACCCGTGGCCGATCGCGCCGATCAGCACTAACCCAGGACAAGTGCAGCGATCGCGAGCGGCATGCGTTCCCCCTTCCGGCAGGCGCCGCCACTGCGGGCCCTGCGCCGCAGCCGCACCTGGGCCAGCTCACGGCTCGAGAACTGGCGCGGCGACCTCACCGGCGGCATCACCACGGCCGTGGTGGCCCTGCCCCTGGCCCTGGCCTTCGGGGTGGCGTCGGGAGCCGGGGCGATCGCCGGACTGTGGGGGGCGATCGTGCTGGGGCTGATCGCGGCGCCCCTGGGAGGTACCCCCTCCCAGGTGTCGGGACCCACGGGACCGATGACCGTGATCATGGCCGGCATCATCAGCCTGCTCGGCGCCCGTTACGGCAGTGAGTCGGGCCTGGCGATGGCCTTCACCGTGGCGTTGCTGGCCGGCGGGTTCCAGGTGGTGTTCGGGCTGCTGCGGCTGGGCCAGTACATCACCCTCATGCCCTACTCCGTCATTTCCGGGTTCATGTCCGGCATCGGGGTCATCATCGTGGTGCTGCAGCTGCCGGCCCTGCTGGGGTTGAGTCTGCGCGGCTCCGTGCCCGCCATCCTGGGGGCGCTGCCCGGCGCCCTGGGCGGCATGAGCGGCTGGGCGCTGCTGTTCGGGCTGGCCACCTTCGCCCTGGTGCGTCTCTATCCGCGGCGATGGAATGCCTGGTTGCCCGGCCCCCTGGCGGCACTGGTGCTGCTGACGCTGCTGAGCCAGCTTCTTCCCGCCGAGGCCCTGCCCCGGCTCGGCACCATCCCCCAGGGTCTGCCGCAGCTGCGGTGGCCCCAGCTGGACCTCAACGACCTGCGTCTGCTCGGCGGCTTTGCCCTAACCCTGGGGGTGCTCGGCTCGATCGATTCCCTGCTCACCTCCCTGGTGGCGGACAACATCACCCGCAGCCAGCACGATTCCGACCGCGAGCTGATCGGCCAGGGGATCGGCAACATGGCCGCGGCGCTTCTGGGTGGGCTGCCGGGAGCCGGGGCGACGATGCGCACGGTGACCAACGTGCAGGCCGGGGGGCGCACCCCGCTCTCCGGCATGGTGCACAGCCTGGTGCTGCTGGTGCTGACCGTGGGGGCCGGCGGCCTGGCCCGGCCGATTCCCCTGGCCGTGCTCGCCGGGATCCTGCTGCACGTGGGCATCGAGATCATCGACTGGGCCTTTCTCGCCCGGGCCCCCGCCCTCTCCTGGCGGACCACCGGCCTGATGTGGCTGGTGCTCCTGCTCACGGTGTTCTGGGATCTGGTGACGGCGGTGGTGATCGGCGTGTTTCTGGCGAACGTGCTCACCATCAAGGGGCAGGCGGAAGCACTGGCGCGGAGCAGCCAGCAGGTGCGCGGCGGCGGGGAAGGCGCCAGCTATCTCGATGCCCGCGAGCAGGAGCTGGTGGAACGGGCCGGCTCGGATCTGCTGCTGCTGAGTTTCACGGGCCCGCTGAGTTTCGGCTCGAGCCGCTATCTCACCCAGCTGCTGAACAACAGCTCCGCCTACGGCACTCTGGTGCTGGATCTAAGCACCGTGACCCATCTGGGGGTCACGGCGTCGCTGGCGATCGAGGCGCTGTGCCGTGACGCCGTGCAGCAGGAGCGCCGGATCCTGATCGCCGCCACCGATCCCCAGCAGGTGGAGCGCTTGCGCCGGCTGGGGCTGGGCCGCAACCGGGCGGTGCAGCTGGTGGGCAGCCGTCGTGAGGCCCTCGAGCGGGCGAGCGGTGAACAGGAGGTGATCCCGCCGACCGAACTCTCCAGCCCTGCACCCGCCCCACAGGAGCCGCCTGAGGGGATCGCAGGCGGCAGCCGCCCATCCGCAACGGCGGCTCAGCGGTAGAACCTTCAGGTTCTGTGTTGATCCCCATGGCGCGCCCACCCGAGGTCGCCGCCCCGCGGCGCCGGCGATGGCTGTTCCCCCTGGCGGCTGTGCTGGGGGGGCTGCTGACCCTGCCGCTGCTGATCGGCCGGCCGGTTCCCCTGCCGATCGGGGCGGCCCAGGCCAGGGTGCTGCCCGATCCAGCCCTGGATCCTGGCCGCCGGGCCGGTCCCATCCAGGTGGCGGTGCTGGCCGGCGGCTGCTTCTGGGGCATGGAGGCGATCTTCGAGGAGATCCGGGGCGTGCGGCAGGTGGAAACGGGCTACGCCGGCGGCTCGGCCGGCACCGCCACCTACAGCCAGGTGAGCCGCGGTGGAACCGGCCATGCCGAGGGCATCCGCATCACCTACGACCCCGGCCAGGTGAGCTACGGCGAACTGCTCAAGGTGTTCTTCGCCGTGGCCCACGACCCCACCGAGGTGAACCGCCAGGGGCCCGATGTGGGCGAGCAGTACCGCTCGGCGATCTTCACCACCGATCCGGAGCTGCAGCGTGTGGCGCGCGCCTACATCCGCCAGCTGGACGCGGCCGGCGTGTTCCCCAGACCGATCGCCACCACGGTGGAGGCCAGTGACCGCTTCTTCCCCGCCGAGGCCTACCACCAGGATTTCGTGCGCCGCAATCCGGCCCACCCCTACGTGGTGGTGCACGATCTGCCCAAACTGGCCACGTTCCGGGACACCTTTCCGGAGCTGCGCCGCCAGGAGCAAGGGACTGGAAACTAGGAGTGGGGGCCTAGGAGCCGCCGGTTTCACCACCGTGTTCCTGCCCTGCAACAGCCGCACGATGCTCCGATGCGGTGGTGCGGATGGCCTCGAGCTCCGTTTCCGGCAGCTTCTCAAGCTGCTTCATCACCAACGCCATGCGGAGATTGCGGCCCAGGGAATCGCGGTGGCGATCGAGAAACTCCCAGTACAGGGCATTGAAAGGGCAGGCAGTGGGGCCCGTGCGCTGCTTGACCTCGTAGCGGCAGCCCTTGCAGTAGGTGCTCATCCGATTGATGTAATTGCCGCTGGCGGCATAGGGCTTGCTGGCCAGCAGGCCGCCGTCGGCGAACAGCCCCATGCCGAGCACGTTGGTCTGCATCACCCAGTCGTGGCCGTCGATGAACATCCGGTGGAACCAGGCAGTGAGGGCCTGGGGATCGAGACCGGCGATCAGGCCATAGTTGGCGAGCACCATCAGCCGCTGGATGTGGTGGGCGTAGCCGCTGGTGGCGAGCTCGGCGAACACGCTCTCCAGGCAGTTCAGACCGCTGCCGCCGAGGCTTTCGAACCAGGGCGGCAGCGGGCGGTGGTGCTGGAAATGGTTCCGGGCCGGGTAGTCGGAGCCGAACCAGTGGTAGAGGCCATGGGTGTATTCCCTCCAGCCGAGGATCTGGCGGATCACCCCCTCCAGGCTGGCCAGGGGGGTGCCGCGCTCCCGGCCGGCCTGCTCCAGCCGCTGGATCACCTCCAGAGGGTGCAGCAGACCGAGATTCAGATAGGGCGAGAGCAGGCCATGCCAGAGGGTGGGCTGACCGCCCACCATGGCGTCCTGATAGGGACCGAACCCATCCAGCCGGGTGCTGATGAAGTGCTCCAGCACCTCCAGCGCCTGGCCACGGGTCACGGCCCAGTTGAAGGGGCGGGCGGTGCCAGGCAGGTCGGGCAGGGCCTCCACCCGGGCGATCACCGCCTCGGTGATGCCATCGGGGCTGAAGCACAGCGGTTCGGGCCCCCGCAGGCCCTTGGGGGGGGCCTTGCGGTTGGCCCGATCGAAGTTCCACTGCCCGCCCAGGGGTTCCCCATCGCCATCCAGCAGCACGCCGAAGCGGCGGCGGCCCTCCCGGTAGAAGAGCTCCATGCGCAGCTGCCTGTAGCGGCCCGCCCAGGCGGCGAACGCCTCCGGGCTCCAGAGGAAGGCATTGGAGGCATGCCACACCAGCCGTGGGGCACGGGGTGCCGCCTCCCTACCCTGAGTCCGCCGCTCCAGGCGCCCATGCAGGGCCACCACGGCAGCGCGGAAGGGCCGGTCGGCCGGCTCCATCAGGTGCAGTTCCGTGATGCCGTGCGCGGCGATCCAGGTCTCGAGGGCCTGCTTGAAGCTGTCCGCCATGACGTGATCCACCTGCCAGCCCGCCTCACGCAGCTCGGCGGCGAAGTGGCGCATGGCGCTCCACACCAGCACCAGCTTCTGACGGTGGTAGCGGCGCTGGGCCAGCACCGACGCGCTCTCCACCAGCAGCACACGCACCTTCGCCTTGCTGGCGGCATGGGCATCCAGGGCACTCTGCCGGTGGCTGAGCTGGTCGCCCAGAATCCAGATTCCCGTGGTCATGGGGTCAGGGTCAGGACGGGTTGGTCAGGACGGAATGGTCAGGACGGCCTTGCGATCGCGGCTGGCGGGGCTTCACCCGCCAGGCGACAGGCGCGGCGGGCCAGGGCGGCGGCATAGCCACGCTCCACGGTGCCGTCCGCCGGGCTGAGCCGCCCATCGCGGCAGTCCACCACCAGCCGCTCATGGCGCCCCTGCTGGTCGTTGAGCCGCAGCCGCAGCTGCCAGTGGTGTTTGGCGCTGCGGGTGATCTCCTCGGCACAGACCGGTCCGACGCAGAGGCCGGGGGCGGCCGCCGCAGGGGGGCTCGGCAGCACTGCCTGGAGCAGGAGCACCAGCAGCAGGATGGCCAGCGGGGCCGCCCTCCGGAGCCAGGTGCCGAGCGGCCGTGTCGTCGCGATCAACCGGCCAGCTCCAGGGGGCGTTCATTCTCCCGGTCGGAGCTGCTGCCGTCCGCAGGCTCAAGCTCCTGGGCGGGGTGGAAATAGTCCCACACCTGGCGCGCCAGGGCAGGACCCACGCCGGGGGCCTCCGCAATCTGGGCGGGGCTGGCCAGCTGGATCGCATCGATCGACCGGAAGTGGGCCAGCAGATCCTTCACCCGCTTGGGACCGAGCCCGGGGATGTCGGAGAGGCGGGACCGCTTCATCCGCTCGCCCCGTTGCTGGCGGTGGAAGCTCACCGCAAAGCGGTGGGCCTCGTCCCGCAGGCGCCTGAGCAGCTGAACCCCCAGTTGCTCCGCCTCGCTCTCCAGCGGCTGGCGGGCCCCCGGTACGAACACCTCCTCCCGCTGTTTGGCCAGGGAACACACCACCAGCTCCTCATGCAGGTCGAGCTCCCGCAGGGCCTCCATCACGGCCGAGAGCTGGCCCTTGCCGCCGTCGATCATCACCACGTCGGGCCAGTCGTTGAGCCCTTCGGTGTGCAGCGCTGAACCGGCGGCGCGACGCAGCTCCCGCAGGTCGGCCCCAGCGGCCTTGGCCTGGGCCCAGCGGCGGAAGCGGCGCCGCATGATCTCAGCCATGGCCATGAAGTCGTCGGAATGGCCGGCCCGGATGGAGCTGCTCTGAATCCTGTACTTGCGGTAGTGCTGCTTGGCGGGCAGCCCGTCGACGAACACCACCTGGGAGGCCACGGCATCGCTGCCCTGAATGTGGCTGATGTCGTAGCCCTCGATCCGCCGGGGCGGCACCGGCAGCTCCAGCAGCTGGGCCAGATCCTCGGTGGCGAGCAGATTCTGTTCACTGGCCCGCTGGGCCCGCTGCAGCTCGTAGCTGGCGTTGCGCACCACCAGCTCGATCATCTCGGCCTTCTGCTGCCGCTGGGGCACCGCCAGCCTCACCTTGCGGCCGCGCCGCTCGCTCAGCCAGGCCTCGATCAGATCCTGCTGGGGCAGGGGGTGCTGCAACAGGAGCTCGGGGGGGATCTCCACCGGCTCCACCTGGCTGTAGTGCTCCTCCACAACGCGCTGCAGGATCGGCCCCAGATCCTGCTGGTCCGGCGCCGTAGCCGGCACCTCCGCCATGTAGCCCAACCGGCCGACCAGCTTGCCTGCCCGCATCTGAAACAGCTGCACCGACGCCAGCCGCTCATCGGAAGCCAGGGCGATGACGTCGCGGCTCACGGAGCTGTCGCCGGTGCTCATCTTCTGGTCGGCGGTGAGGGTGCCGATGCCCTGGAGCTGGTCGCGCACCCGGGCCGCGCTCTCGAAATCGAGACGTTCGGCGTAGCGATCCATCTGGGCTCGCAGCAGCTCCAGCAGCTCCTCGTTGCGCCCCTGGAACACCATCGCCACCTGGCGCAGGGTGCGGTGGTAGTCCTCCGAGCTGATCTTCTGCTGGCACACCCCGGGGCAGCGACCGATGTCGTAGTTGAGGCAGGTGCGGTCGCGGTACAGCGGCTGCGGCCGCTGGCGCAGCGGGAACACCCGCTTCACCACCGCCAGGGTGCGGCGCAGCAGGCCCACGTCCACGTAGGGCCCGTAGAAGCGATCGAGCGGCGAGCGGAAGCGGCGCTGGCGGGTGATGAAGATGCGGGGGTAGGCCTCGCTCCAGGTGATGCAGAGATAGGGATATTTCTTGTCGTCCTTGAGCAGCACATTGAAGTGCGGCTGGTGGTGCTTGATCAGGTTCGATTCGAGCGCCAGCGCCTCCGCCTCGCTGTCGGTGACGATGAACTCCAGGTCGCACACCTGGCGCACCATCAGCGCGATGCGGGGGCTGTGGCCGTGGCCCCGGCCGCTCTGGAAGTAGCTGCGCACCCGGTTGCGCAGCACCTTCGCCTTGCCGATGTAGAGGATGCGGTCGGCGGCATCGCGCATCAGGTAGCAGCCGGGCTCAGTGGGCAGCTCGCGGAGCCGTTCACGCAGCCGCTCGGGTTGCTGCAGCAGGGGAAGGGCCGTCAAGGCAGCACGCTCAGCCGCCGTACTGCCAGCCGGTGCTGCTCAGCTCGAGCGCGGCCCCGTCCTTGTGCAGGGTGGCGGCCTTCACTTCCCCCACGAACACGGTGTGGTCGCCATGGGCCACCTGACCCACCAGCTCGCACTCCACGGCTCCGAGGGCGTTCTCCAGCACCGGCAGGCCAAGCTGGCCCAGCTGGAAGGGTGCGGCGTCGAAGCGGCCACCCACGCCCTTCTGGGGCTTGAAGAACACCGCGGCCAGATCCTTCTGATCGGCGCCCAGCACGTTGAGGGAGAACCGTCCGGTGCGCTGGATCATGCCGTTGCTGGTGCTGTCGGCCCGCACAGCCATCACCACCAGGGGCGGCTCGAAGGAGCCCTGGGTCACCCAGCTGGCGGTGAAGCCGTTCACCTCCTCACCCTCGGCGACCCCGCAGATGAACACACCATGGGGAATCTTGCGCAGCAGGGTCTTCTTGGCGTCGGCATTGAGGGTGGTGGTGGCCATGGCGGGCAAGGGCCCCGAGGGGGCGGGAACTGAGCCCGACTCTAGGAACGTGCCCCCGCCTGCCCGGGGTGCTGCGGCAGCTCCATAGGCTGGGCCCCATGCGCGCCCTCTACCCCGGCAGCTTCGATCCGCTCACCCTCGGCCACCTCGACCTGATCGAGCGGGCCAGTCGCCTGTTCGACGGCGTGGTGGTGGCGGTGCTGCAGAACCCGAGCAAACAGCCGGCCTTCCCGCTGGAGCAGCGGCTGGAGCAGATCCGTGGCGCCACCGGTCATCTGCAGGGGGTGGAGGTGGGCAGCTTCGACGGCCTCACCGTGGAGTGCGCCCGGCGCTGCGGCGCCCAGGTGATCCTGCGGGGGCTGAGGGCCATGAGTGACTTCGAATTCGAACTTCAGATCGCCCACACCAACCAGAGCCTCGAACCGGAGGTGGAAACCCTGTTCCTTGCCACCGCTGTCCACCACAGCTTTCTCAGCAGTTCGGTGGTGAAGGAGGTGGCCCGGTTCGGGGGCGATGTGCATCACATGGTGCCCCCCGGAGTGGCGCAGGACCTGGCGAAGCTTTTTAATCGGGCGGCAACCAGGACCCCCGGCCATGGCTGAAGCCCATATCACCGTGCTTGATCAGATCGACCAGATCGAAGATCTCCTGCTGGATGGCACCCGGGTGCCGTTCAGCGGCGGCAGGCTGGTGAATGAGCAGGACGCCATCGAGGTGATCGATGCCGTGCGCGAGGCGCTGCCGGCCCAGCTGGGCCAGGCCGTGGAGCTGCTGCGCCAGCGGGAGGAGTTCATCGCCCAGGCACGGAAACAGGCCGAGGAGATCGTGGCCACAGGCAAGCGGGAGCGGGAGCAGCTGATCAGCTCCTCCTCGATCCGTCAGGAGGCGGAGAAGCAGGCTGTGGAGATGCGGGAGCAGACCCGGCAGCAGTGCGACCAGATGCTGCTCCAGGGCCGCCAGCAGGCGGCGGCGGCGGAGCAGGAGCAGCAGGCACGCCTGGCTCAGCTGGAGCACCAGTTCGCCAGCCGGCGCCAGCAGCTGGAACAGGAGGCGGCGGAGCGCAACCGGCTGCTGCTGGAGCAGCATGAGCGCAACCGCCAGCAGGCGATGGCCGAGCTGGAGCAGATCCGCCAGGAGGGCCTGCGGGTGCAGCGGGAGAGCCAGGCCGAGGCCGAGCGGCTCCACAACGATGCACTGCAGTTCCGCCAGCAGACCCAGCAACAGTGTGATGCCCTCGTGGCCCGCAGCCGCAAGGAGGCCGCGACCGTGAGCGAAGGCGCCAACCGCTACGCCGAGCAGGTGCTGGGCGAGCTGGAAGCACGGCTCAAGGAACTGGGCCAGGTGGTGGTGGCCGGCCGGCGCGAACTGGTGCGGCTGCAGGTGCCCGAGCAGCCGGAGGTCGCCATGGCTGCCGTGGAGCAACCTGCAACGGCTACCCGCCGGCGCCGCACCCCTGCTGCGCTGCGCCAGCTGGCAGGGTGAATCGAACAGGATTCAGGCATCGTCACATCAGGGGAGCTGACACAGTCAGGAGCAGGACACCGCTGGAAGCCGTTCTCTCCCCTACCTCGCATCCCTGAGAAGGTTGTTGCTGCCAGATGGGGATGAGAGCTCGAATCAACAGCGCAGCAATGGTGCCAAGGCAGCACGTCTCGCTCGAAGCCTGGGGCTGACTCGCGAACCCATCTCCATGCCGTGCGAGCCACTTCAGGTGTGAAGTGACAGGTGTGAAGTGACAGTCGCGACGTCAAACCGATGGTCGCGACCCTATCTGCGCTGACTGGGGTTCAGCCATGGCCGATGTCTCGAGATCTGCAACCATGCGAGAAGGCCTGTCATCACAGATCCAAGCAGTGCTTTGGCCTGCCTTTCCATGATTGATCTGAGGTTATTGAGCCGCCGTGGGATGCAGGCGTTTCCATCTCTGATGTTCAGTTGGGACACCCATGGATGAGGCCCTCACGCAAGGGCGACCTGTGCTGCGCCAAGGCTAGGCTGACCCAACGAGGTGCAGCGTGCAATGTCCCTGGTCGCCGAGGTTCCCCCGATGTACGAGCCGCCGAGGCTGCATTCGGGGCTCCGTCGAACCCTGGAAACCCGGGCCATCACCTTCAGCCTCGAGGCATTGCAGCGACGCCGGGCCCGCTTTCATCTGGCTGTTCTCAGCTTGGCCCGAACCGGGATCATCGTGGTGAGGGGCGCGGCATCGGAGCAGGCCGTTGCAGCACTTGCCACCATGGCGAAGACAACCTGGGACGAGGCCATGGCCGCACCGGCCGGGGCCAGCATGGCCAACGCAATCCTCAACCGAGGGGAGGAGCGCTTCGTCAAGGGATACAAGGCTCTGGTGGAGAGCAAGCAGCCTGTGATCAACTTCAGGCATGGTCAGGATGACGGAATGATGGACATCTTTCATCCAGAAGAAATGATCGCGGAACAACGCGATGTGATTCTTTCGAGCCTGCATGAGAGCCTTGTCAAGGACATCGCCGAACGGGCTTTTGGGAAAAGTCTTGAGGTGACCTGCCGCAACTTGTACGTCAACCATGGCGTTCAGGACACTCGCTTTTACCACTGCGATGGTGAGCGAGTCAAAGTCAAGACATTCGTGTATGCCTGCGATGTTGATTGTCTTGCCATCGGGCCCTACTGTTACGTCAAGTCCTCCCATCGCAAGAAAGCCCTCCGACAGCGGAACCAGGCGTTTAACGCCAAGCACGATCTCAACAAACACGAATATCGCTTGATGGGCGATCAGGCTGGACTACCCGTCTTCTGCAGGGCTGGCGATATGGTCATCTCCGCGCAGCATGGAGCCCATCGTGGCTATCCCCAGGCTCCTTCAGCCACCAGAGCGGTACTGGTCAATGTGTTCGAACCCATCCGTTCGGGAAGCAAGATCCAAGACACGGAATAGGCCCTCCGCGTCTCAAGGATATGGACCCTGCCGGAGGGGCGAGGTGGGGCCAAGCCCCAGGAGGAGAACTGTTCAGTAACGGACTGCTCAGTACAGGCCAAACGGAACTCACGTTCAGGGGCCTGAGCTTGCGCTGCTTCACCGGAGGACGCCGCGGAGTCAAGCGCCCAGGAAGAATCCACTGCGGAAATGAATCAGGTGCGGCGATGACTCAGGCCATGGGATGGCGTCGTGATTGGCAGATCAGCAGGCCCACTCGCTCCAGACCCAGGTCGTGATGAATTGACAGAATGGCTTGATGGCTACGACTGGTCAATTCAGGGCATTTGTCAGGGCATTGGCCTGACCGACATCATCAAAAAATCCCTGGGCCCCAATCAATCGACGCCAACACCCGCAACCCGATCCTTCCCTGCCCAATGATCGTGACCTTCCCAATTCGCCAGCTGAAGACAGGAGCCCTCTGGAGCCCTCAGCCCGGACAGAGCTGGGTCTGCTGGGCCTGGCGCAACACCTGGCCAATGGTGGTGTTGGGCTGGTAGGCGCCGTTGCTGAGCGCGCTCACGTAGCGCGGACCATCGGAGGTGAGCAGCACGCCGCTGATCGAGCGCACACCAGTGAGCGTGCCGGTCTTGCCATAGAACTGGCCCTGGAGGGGAGTTCCCTTGTACAGGTTGCGGAGGGTGCCGCGCTGGCCGGCCACTGCCATGGAGGCCAGGTAGTTGCGGCCGTAGGGGTGCTGATCCATCCGCAGCAACAGGGCCGCCAGCAGGCGGCTGGTGAGACGGTTGGCCCGGTCAAGGCCGCTGCCGTCGGCCACCCGCACGCCCTGCATCGGCAAGCCCTGCTGACCCAGCCACTGGCTGGTGAGCTGCTGGGCCTGCGCCAGGTTCCAGGTACCAGCCGCCTGGCGCATCAGCACCTCGGCGGTGAAGTTGTGGCTTTCGGTGTTGGCGAGGCTGAGCAGGCTGTGCATCGGCGCCGAGGGCTCCTGGTGCAGCAGCACGGCGTCCGGTGGGAGGGGAGCGGTGGCGGGCACGAGGCTCACCTGCACGGCACCGCCCTGCTGGCTCACCGACTTCTGCAGCAGCGCCTGCAGCCGCGACGGTGGATTCATCACCGCATCGTTGATGGCGTTGCTGGTCACCGCCAACCGGGTGATGGGAGCCCCGTAGGCGTAGTAGCGGTCGTCCGGGTGCCAGCCCCGGGGCCACCAGGCCTGCTTGGGCTCCTCGGCGATCTGCAGCCGCACCAGGGACGGGGTCTGGCCGCTGGAGCCACCGGAGCCGAGGGCGAGCTTGGTGAGCCGCTGCAGCTGGGGCAGGGCCAGATCGGGATCGCCTTCCCCGGTGAGGCGGAAGCTGCCGTCCGGCAGGCGCCAGAGGCGGGTGGCCAGACGGTAATCAGGCCCGAGACGATCGAGAGCGAAGGCCGTGCTCACCAGCTTCTGGTTCGAGGCCGGCACCCGCGGCCGGGTGCCGTTCACATCGGCCAGCAGCCGACCCCGGGCGTCGGCGACGGTGACGCTCCACACCCCGGCTTCGCGGCCCAGCACGCTCTGAACGCGCTGCTGCAGAGCCGGGCAGCTCACCTGACCCTGGAGCTGCGGCAGCCCGACCGCGGGCGGGACAGGAGGCAGGCTGGCGAGCGGTGCCGGCTCCAGCTCCAGAGTGGTGATCGCCGGCCGTTGTTGGGCCAGGGCAGCGCCAGCCGTGAACGGAAGGGCGAGGGGAAGCAGGGCGACCACCCCCAACCGGCGTGCTGCGGAACGGAGAGACAGGGGGGTGGTGCGCATGGTCAGCCTTCCTGAAGGTTGATGCCGGTGACGGTGCCGTTGACGCGGTAGCCCTCGCCTTCGATCTCGATCGGGGCCCCCACTTTCACGGTCTGGTTGCCGAACACCACACCGCCACTGGCGCGCCGTCCCTGGGCCTTGAGCACGAAGCGGGCATCGAGATTGCTGAAATCACGGCCGCTGGGATCGGGGGCGGTGACCACCGAGCCATCGGGCTGAACGGCCACCAGGCGGCGCTGCAGCTGCTGGATCCGTTCGATGGCCACGCTGCCGTGGGGCTGGTTGCGGATCACGATCGCCACCTTGCCCTCGGCCCGGGCCGCCTCGACCAGGCCGGTGGGATCGGCCACGGGAACGCCGCGCACATCCACCAGCACGGTGACCGGCACCACGCCGCCCGTGGCCTGGGCCACGGCGCTGGAGAGTTTCGGGCTCCAGATCACGCCCGCCGCGGCCAGCAGCACGGCGGCCAGGGCCCCGGCATCCACCAGGCTCCAGCGGCGGGTCTTGGAGACAGGCGGCTGGCTGGTCATCGGCCGGAACAACGTCGGCCGCACTTTAAGGACGTTGTCACGGCCCCACCAGGCGCCTCCGAACAGAACGGGTCAGTGACGCAGCCCCTCGATGAGGGATTCGATCGCCTGCAGGTTGCCGGCCAGGCCAGGCCCACCCTCACCGGCCAGGGCCGCGGCCCGCTGCTCTGCATCCGGCTTCTGCTCGAAATCCGCGACGAACCGGTGGCCGTCGGGATCCCGGCGGTAGAGCTGCCAGCCCGCGGGGAAGGCACGCCGGAGCGCCCCTTCCGCCAGTGGAATCAGGGCGTAGGCGCTCTGCCAGTCGGCCAGGAAGCCGCGACGACGCTCCCGGGCCACGCTGCCGATACCCACGGCGGCATCCTCGAGACTGCCGTTGAGCATCAGCACCAGGCCGCGGTGCAGAGCACAGACCTGCTCCACCTCCTCGTAGTCGGCCGGGGTGGGCCCCACCAGCAGCAGCAGGCCACCGCTGGCACCATCGG
This sequence comes from Cyanobium sp. PCC 7001, assembly GCF_000155635.1. NCBI lineage: Bacteria > Bacillati > Cyanobacteriota > Cyanophyceae > Synechococcales > Prochlorococcaceae > Cyanobium > Cyanobium sp. PCC 7001. The sequence goes on along the minus strand of NZ_DS990556.1, from coordinate 484,257 downwards.
CCTGCTGCAGCCGCATCTGGTCGCGCAGGCTGGCCAGCTGGGAGGCGAAATCCGGAGCATCGCGCTTGGCCAGTGCCGTGGCCCCGGCGTCGGGCAGCAGCATCCGGACGCCGGGATGGGCGGTGTTCAGCGCCTCCAGAAGACGCAGGGCCAGGGGCAGCAACCGAAGCCCCTCGAAGCGGAACTCCACGGTCCAGAGGCCTGTGTCACCGGTGGCCAGGGCCGCCTCGATCGCCGTGAGAGCTTCGGCCTCGGCGGAGCGGAGATCGGCGGGGAGCATGGCGTTCCCTGGGGGTGGGCTGACCCTACCCAGCTGGCGGTCCCTCAAGGGCCTCAAGGGCCCTGGTGAGCCGCTGGGGAACGGCATCGAGGTCAGCGGGCTCCAGCCAGGGGCCGAGGCTGAGCCGCACCCCGCTGGCCGCTTCCGCGGGCGGGTAGCCCATGGCGCTGAGCACCGGGCTGGGCATCCCGGCAACGGCGGAGGCACCGGCGCCGCTGCTGCAGGCCGAACCACTGCTGGCGGCCACTCCGTGGCGCCAGAGAGCCTGCACCAGGCGGCGGCCGGAGACAGGACGGCCACGCCGGTCGTTCACCAACAGGCTGATGTGGTGGGGCAGGCGCTGGGCAGGATCCCCGAAGGGATCCACACCACTGAGCCTCAGCCCGGGGTGCTGCAGCAGCTGGTGCAGCAGGGCATCCCGAAGAGGCCTCAACGGATCCTCCCCTCCCTGACGCTGCAGCCGCTCGGTGGCCAGCTGCAGGCCAGCGGCGAAACCCGCGGCCAGGGCCACCGGCTCGGTGCCGCCCCGCCGGCCGCTCTCCTGGCCTCCACCGGGCAACAGCGGTTCGAACGGCACCCCAGGGCGCACCAGCAGTGCGCCGACACCGCGGGGCCCCTGCAGCTTGTGGGCCGCACAGCTGAGCAGATCCACCGGCAGGCGGTTGAACGCCAGCGGCTGGTGGCCCACCACCTGCACCGCATCCACGTGCAGGCGCACCCCGGCTCTCCGGCAGAGCTCGCCGATGGACTGCACGGGCTGGACCGTACCCACCTCGCTCTGCCCCCAGATCACCGAGGCCAGCCGGGTGGGCGGCGCGAGAAGGGCCTCGAACCTGTCCAGATCCACGAGCCCGGCCCGGTCCACGGGGACCACGGCCACCTGCCAGCCCCGCTGTCTCAATGCCGCCGCCGCCGCCACGGTGGCCGGGTGTTCCACGGCCGTGATCACCAGCCGACCGGTCGGGTGGGCGGCGGCCATGCCCAGCAGCGCCGTATGGATGGCCTCGGTGCCCCCCGAGGTGAACACCAGGCAATCGGGATCACAGCCGAGGCAGCCGGCCGCCTGCAGCCGTGCCCGCTCCAGGGCCTCGGCAGCCTGGAGGCCGAACCCATGCAAACTGGAGGGGTTGGCCCAGGCCCGGCGATGCACGGAGGCCATCGCGTTCAGCACCTCCTCGGCCGGAGGCGCCGTGGCACAGGCATCGAGGTAGAGGGGCGGAAGCGGCGGCGCCACGGTGCGGCTCAGCCGCCGGAACTGGAGGGGCGCTCGGCGCGGGCGCGGATGCGGTTCTCCAGGGAGTTGGCGGCCAGATTCACCAGGTCGTCGAGGGAGCTGGAGCTGAGCAGCGCCTCCACCCGGGCCCGTGCCGCTGCTGAGGGGCAGTCGTCGGGCCGGATGCAGCCCTGAACGCACACCGTGGCGCAGTCCACGCTCACCGTCTCCACGACGGCTGGCTCAGGCTCCGGGGACGTGGCCTCGGGGCTCGGCGGCTGCCCATCCAGGTCGTCCACGCCCTCCGGATCCCACAGGGAGGGTGCGATCACGGCATCGAACACGGCCTCGGCCGGACCCGTCATCCACACATGGTCATCGGCAGGGTCCCAGCTGATCTGCAGCGGTCCACCGGGCAGATCGAGCCGGGCTGAGCGTTCCGCCAGCCCCAGCGCGTGGCACACCACCAGGGTGGCGCAGGCTCCGGTGCCGCAGGCCAGGGTCGGCCCCGCACCCCGCTCCCACACCCGCATCACCAGATGGGCGGGGGTGAGCACCTGCACGAAATGCACATTGGTGCGGGCGGGGAAGGCGGGATGGACCTCCAGCGCGGCACCGAAGCGCTCCAGGTCCACCGCCTCCAGATCCGGCACGGGAATCACCACGTGGGGGTTGCCCATGCCTGCGGCTCCCACCTGGAAGCTTTCGCCGGCGGCCTCGAGGCTGCCCTGGGGGATGCCCGCGTCGCCGATCTCCAGGGTGGTGGGCACCGTCTCCGGAGCCAGAAACGGCTGACCCATGTCCACCCGCACGCTGCCATCGGGCTGGAGCTCGGGCACGATGCGTCCGGCCAGGGTCTCGACCTGCCAGCGGCGGCCGGGCAGGTCGCCATCGCTGTCGGCCAGGAAACGGGCCAGGCAACGGATGCCATTGCCGCACATCTCCGGCTCACTGCCGTCGGCATTGAAGATGCGCATGCGCAGCTCGCCACCCTCCCGGGGCGGTGCAGCCACGATCAGGCCATCGGCGCCGATGCCGAAACGGCGGTCGCAGAGGCGGCGGATCCGCTCAGGGGTGAGGCCGAGGCAGGTGTCGTCGGTGGGGGTCTCGGTGGCGGCCTCAGTGGCGACGTCGGTGGCGGCGTCGGTGGCGCCGCGACCGTCGACCATCAGGAAATCATTTCCCAGACCCTGATACTTGCAGTACTGGAGCACGATGGGGCGACGTTCAGCCTGCTCCCGATCCTATGCAGAGCTTTCTCGAGCGAAGGCCCGCCGCTCTCGACACCGCCCAACCGAGCGTGCGCCACGTGCAGGAGCTGATCAGGCGCAAGCAGCCGGTGGCCCTCCTCATCGCGGGAGGCACGGAAGTCGAGGGGGTGATCCGCTGGCAGGACGTGTACTGCTACGGACTGCACCAGAGCGAGGATCTGGCCGACGGTCGGCCGCTCACCCTGATCAACCGGGAGCACGTGGCCATGATCCGCACCCTGGGCTGAGGTGGCCTGTGGCACCATCGGCTGCTGGGTTCCAGGCCTGACGTGAGCGAGAGCAGCCGCTACCAACCGCAGGCGATCGAGGAGCGCTGGCAGGAGCACTGGGATCGGGAGCAGCTGCACCGCACGCCCGATGCCTCGGGCCCAGGGGAGCCCTTCGTGGCCCTCTCGATGTTCCCCTATCCCTCGGGGAACCTGCACATGGGCCATGTGCGCAACTACGTGATCACCGATGTGATCGCCCGTGTCCAGAGAATGCGTGGCCGCCCGGTGCTCCATCCGATGGGGTGGGACGCCTTCGGGCTGCCGGCAGAGAACGCAGCGATCGAGAGGGGCGTGGACCCGGGCGACTGGACCGATCGCAACATCGCCGCCATGCGGCAGCAGCTGCAGCGTCTCGGCCTCTCGATCGACTGGGACCGGGAGGTGGCCACCTGCCACGCCGACTATTACCGCTGGACCCAGTGGCTGTTCCTGCAGTTCCTCGAGGCCGGCCTGGCGTATCAGAAGGACGCCACCGTGAACTGGGATCCGGTGGACCAGACCGTGCTGGCCAACGAACAGGTGGACAGTGAAGGCCGCTCCTGGCGCTCCGGCGCCCTGGTGGAGAAGCGCCAGCTGCGCCAGTGGTTCCTGAAGATCACCGCCTACGCCGACCAGCTGCTGGACGACCTGCCGCAGCTGGAGGGCTGGCCGGAGCGGGTGCGCACCATGCAGGCCAACTGGATCGGGCGCAGCAGCGGCGCCGAACTCAGCTTCTCCGTGGTGAACGACCGGGGCCAGGAGACCGGCGAGCGGATCACCGTGTTCACCACCCGGCCCGACACCCTGTTCGGAGCCAGCTACCTGGTGCTGGCTCCGGACCACCCCCTGGTGGCGACGCTCACCAGCTCCGAGCACAAGCTGCAGGTGGAGGCGTTCTCCGCTCTCGTGAGCCGTCAGAGTGAACAGGAGCGCACCGCAGACGACAAACCCAAACGGGGCGTGCCGATCGGAGCACGGGTGCGCAACCCCGCCAACGGCGAGCTGATTCCCCTGTGGATCGCTGACTACGTGCTGGCCGACTACGGCACCGGGGCCGTGATGGGGGTTCCGGCCCACGACCAGCGGGACTTCGTCTTCGCCCGCCAGTACGAACTGCCGGTGCGGCAGGTGATCATTCCGGCCGGCAGCGACGAGCACGCCTATGAGGGCGGAGCCTGGACCGATCCCGGCATTCTCATTCACTCCGGCCCGTTCGACGGACTCACCAGCGCCGAGGCCAAACAGGCCATCACCCGGACCGCCGAGGAGCAGGGCTGGGGCGAAGCCAAGGTGCAGTTCCGCCTGCGCGACTGGCTCATCTCCCGCCAGCGCTACTGGGGTTGCCCCATCCCGGTGATCCACTGTCAGAGCTGTGGCGTTGTGCCGGTGCCGGCCGATCAGCTGCCGGTGGAACTGCCGCGCAACGTGCCCTTCAGCGGCAAGGGCGGCTCACCCCTGGCCCAGCTGGAGAGCTGGTGGCAGGTGCCGTGTCCCTGCTGCGGCCAGCCGGCCCGCAGGGAGACCGACACCATGGACACCTTCATGTGCTCCAGCTGGTACTTCCTGCGCTACAGCGACCCCCACAACACCACGCTGCCGTTCAGCCGCGAGGCGGTGGACCGCTGGCTGCCGGTGGATCAGTACGTGGGCGGCATCGAGCACGCCATCCTCCACCTGCTCTACGCCCGCTTCTTCACCAAGGTGCTGCGCGACCGGGGCCTGCTGGGTTTCGGCGAACCCTTCACCCGCCTGCTCACCCAGGGGATGGTGCAGGGCATCACCTACAGGAATCCCGCGAGCGGCAAGTATGTGGCGCCGGCGGATGTGGCCGATCCCACGGATCCCCGCGATCCGATCAGCGGCGAGGTGCTCGACACCTTCTACGAGAAGATGTCCAAATCGAAGCACAACGGCGTCGATCCCGCCGTGGTGATCGATCGCTATGGCGCCGACACGGCCCGGATGTTCATTCTGTTCAAGGCCCCACCGGAAAAGGATCTGGAGTGGGACGACGCCGATGTGGAAGGGCAGTTCCGCTTCCTCCAGCGCCTCTGGCGGCTGGTGGATGGGGCCCTGGCCCGTGGTCTCATGCTGGGCCCTGCGGAGCAGGACGGCACGGATTCTGCGAATCTCCCCACTGCCGATCTGATCCCGGCCGAGCGGGAGCTGCGCCGTGCGGTGCACACCGCCATCGCCGCCGTGAGCGAAGACCTGGACGGCGACTTCCAGTTCAACACCGCGGTGTCGGAACTGATGAAGCTCAGCAACGCCATGGCTGACCACCTGGAGGCAAGCCGCGATCCGGTGGCCCGCGAAGCGCTGCGCACCCTGGTGCTGCTGCTCGCTCCCTTTGCCCCCCACCTGGCCGAAGAGCTCTGGGCCAGGCTCCATGGCCAGGCGGCCGGCGACGGAACCTCCCCCGGGAGCGTGCATCGTGAGAGCTGGCCGAGCCTGGATCCGGAAGCGCTGGTGCGCGACACCATCCCGCTGGTGATCCAGGTGAAGGGCAAGGTGCGGGGCTCCCTGGAGGTGCCGGCCGATGCCGACAAGGCCGCGCTCGAGGCCATCGCCCTGGCCAGCGACATCGCCGCCAAGTGGCTCGAGGGCAAGCCTCCCAGCCGGGTGATCGTGGTGCCGGGCAAGCTCGTGAACCTGGTGCCATGAGCCCGGGGGCCTCCGGGCTGCTGCAGAGCTGGCAGTTCTGGGCCAGCCTTGCGGCCGTGAGCGCTGCCCTCACCTCCCTGTTCGCCAAGCTGGGGCTGCAGGGGCTGCAGCCCGATGTGGCCACCTTCCTGCGCACCGTGGTGGTGGTGCTGTGCCTGGCGGTGGTGCTGGCGGCCAGCGGTCAGCTCCACGGCCTGGAGCTGGGGAGCCTGCCGCGGGCCAGCCTGCTGGCCCTGGCCCTGTCGGGGCTGGCCACGACCGCCTCCTGGCTCTGCTACTTCCGTGCCCTGCAGCTGGGGCCGGTGGCCCGGGTGGCGCCGATCGACAAGCTGAGCGTGGTGCTGGTGGCCCTGCTGGGCGTGATCGTGCTGGGCGAGCAACTGAGCTGGCGCAGCTGGCTCGGGGTGGCCCTGATCGCCCTGGGAGGCGTGCTAGTCGCCCTGCCGTGAGAGGTCCCCGGCAGCCGTGCGGCGCAACTGGGTGGCGTAGGGACCCAACCCATCCAGACAGGCATTGCCGCAGTGGCAGCCGAGGCTGATGGCCATCGCGTCGGTCCAGCCGGCGGCCAGGCCCGCCGTGACCCCGGCCGCGAAGGAATCGCCGGCCCCATAGGCATCGCGCACGGGGTGCTGCCGGGGCGGGGCCTCGAAGCGACCCAGGGGCCAGGCCTCACCACCCTCGCCGCCGGCGGTGGCGATGCGCAGGCGCGGGGGAGGCTGCAGGGCCTCCGCTGGCAGCTGCTCGGCCGGATCGAGTGCACTGCCGATCAGGGCATCGAGCCGCACCCCGGCCTGCCGCAGCACCGGCAGCCGCAGCCGCGGCGTGGCCGCCAGCACCCGCGCCGAGCGGCAGCGCTGCAGGGCCGGTGCATCGGCGGCGGTCACGAACATGCCGTCGCAGCTGCCGAGACGGTGCCAGGGCAGGGAATCTGAGGCCGCCGGATTGAGACGCTCACCGATCACCGTGATGGTGCGCTCGCCGCTGCGGTCGCTGTAGGTGATGCCGCGGCGGGTGGGCTGCTCGCGCCAGGCCACGTGCAGCTCCAGGCCGAGCCTCTCCAGCTGCTCAGCGGCACGCTCACCGATGGCGTCTCTGCCCAGGGCGGTGAAGAACGGCACCCGGCGGCCGGTGAGACGGGCCAGCTGCACCGCCACCACGGCGCCGCCGCCGGCAGGAAGATCGAGCGCGGCAGGGCAGGAGAGGATCTCCCCGGCCGTGGGCAGATGGTCGACCTCCAGGAAGGTCACCACCTCCACGTGGCCCACCACCGCCAGCTGCAGGGGTGGCAGGGGCGGCAGAGCCGCCAGGGGGAGGGGGGAGAGGCTGGACGCCATGGACGCTGCGAGCGGACCGGAACAGCGGCAGGCCCCCCACAATGACGGGCAGCGATGGCCCCCTGGTGCGACTGCTGCACACCTCCGACTGGCACCTGGGCCGCAGCTTCCACGGCCATGACCTGCTCAGCCACCAGGCCGAGGCCATGGATCGGCTGGTGGAGCTCAGCCGCGAGGCGGCCGTGGACCTGGTGGTGATCGCCGGTGACCTCTACGACCGGGCCATCCCGCCCGCCGAGGCGGTGCGGCTGTTCACCGACACCGTGGCCCGGCTGCGGCAGGGCGGAGCGGCCGTGGTGGCAATCGCCGGCAACCACGACTCCCACGTGCGCGTGTCGGTGTACGACGAGCTGCTGTCGGCCCTGGACGTGACGATCCGGGGCCGCTGGCAGCGGGCCGATGAACCGGTGCTGGTGACACCCCGGCAAGGGGGTCAGGCCGTGGCGGTGTACCCCCTCCCCTACCTGGAACCCATCCTGGACGGCCCCGAACTGCAGAGGCTGCTGGAGCCGGAGCCGGAGCCCGAGGGTCAGCGCCTGCGCCATCCGGAGGTCACCGCCCTGGCCGTGGAGCGGATCCGGGCCGATCTGGCCAGGCGGGCGGGCACCCGCTCGGTGCTGGTGGCCCATGCCTTCGTGGCCGGCGGCAGCAGCTCGGAATCGGAACGGGAGCTGTCGGTGGGCAACGCCGAGGCCGTGCCCGTGAGCACCTTCGCGGGCTTCGACTACGTGGCCCTGGGCCATCTGCACGGCTCCCAGCAGCTGGACGGCCCTCGGCTCGCCTACAGCGGCACCCCCCTGGCCTATTCCTTCTCGGAGCAGCATCACGTGAAATCCGTGCGGCTGGTGGAGCTGGCCGAGGATGGAACGCCCCGGGTGGAGGTGGTGCCCCTGGGGGTCGGCCGTGCCCTGCGCAGCCTCAGCGGTGAGCTGGAGGCGCTGCTGGCGGATCCCGGGCTCGAGGATTCCAGGGGGGCCTGGGTGCGGGCCGAGCTCACCGACCCGCTGCTGCCGCCCCAGGCGATGGCCCGCCTGCGGCAGCGCTTTCCCCATGTGGTGGAACTGCGGCACCGCCGGGCAGAAGGGGACGCCGCCGGGCCGAGCGAACGCAGCCGCCGGATCCGCAACGCCCAGGGGCCCGAGCAGCGGATGCTCGCCTTCTTCGCCGATCAGCAGGGCCGGCCTCCCCGGCCGGAGGAGGCGCGACTGCTGCAGCAGGCCCTGGCCGCCGCAGGCCGCCGGGCGGACTGAAGGAGAGCGACCCATGCGCCCCCACCTGCTGGAGATGGAAGCCTTCGGTCCCTACGCGGAACCGGTGACGATCTGCTTCGACACCCTGTGCCGGGACGGCCTGTTCCTGATCCACGGCAGCACGGGGTCCGGCAAGACCTACCTGCTCGATGCCCTCTGCTTCGCGCTCTACGGCGAGGTGAGTGGCGAGCGCAGCCTCAAGGGGCTGCGCTCCGATCACGCCCCGCCCCAGGCACTGCCGCAGGTGAGCCTGGAGTTTTCGGCGGCGGGCGGCCGCTGGCGGGTGGAGCGCCAGGCCGCCTGCGAGGTGCCCAAGAGTCGCGGCCAGGGCACCACCAGCAAGGGCGCCAAGGCGGGGCTGTGGCGGTTGCTGGGCGGGGAGCCGCAACCGGTGGCCGCCGGCGTGCAGGAGGTGGGGCGGGAGGTGGCGCGGCTGGTGGGTCTCGATGCCGCCCAGTTCCGCCAGGTGATCCTCCTGCCCCAGGGACGCTTCGCCGAGGTGCTGCGCGCCCGTGACGAAGACCGCGAGGCCCTGCTCAAGACCCTGTTCGACACGTCCCTCTACGAGCGGGCCATGGGCTGGCTGGCGGGACAGGCCAAGGCGGCCGAGGAGGAGCTGCGGGAACGGCAGCGGCAGCAGCGCCACCTGCTGGAGCAGATCGCCGCAGCCTGGGAACCCTGGCAGCGGGAAGGGCAATCCTCCGAGAAGCCGCCAGGGGAGGCGCCGGAGGAAGCGTCACCGGATCTCCCGTCAGAACTCCTTCCCGAGCATCTCCCCACGGTGCAGGGAGCGATGGAGGCCCTGCAGCAGCAGGCAGCGCTGCACCTGGATCGGGCCGAGGCCCGGTTTCTGCAGGCCCAGGCGGGCCTGGCCGAGCTCCGGAGCCGGGCCGAGCTCTGGGACCGCCGCCAGCGCGCCCAGGCGCGACTGCAGGAGCTGGCGCAACAGCAGGAGCCCATGGTCGCGCTGCAGGCACGGCTGGCGCTGGCGGAACGGGCCGAGACGGTGCGCGCCAGCATGCTGTCCGAAGCCGACGCCCGCCAGCGACGGGAGGAGGCGGAGACCCGGTGCCGCCAACGGCTGGAACGGCTACGGCGCCAGCGGGATGCCGCCGACCAGGCCCCCGATGCCGTGATGGCGCTTGGCCTGCTGGAGCTTCCCGAGCCGGCGCGACTCACCACAGCGCTGAACGCTCTGGCCGTGCGGCAGGGAGAACTGGAGCAGGTACTGGCGCTCGCCGAGCGGCGACGGGGGGCGCGGCGGGAGGAGGAGCGAGCCCGGCAGGAGCTGCAGGAGGCCAACGGCCGCATCGCCCGCGGTCAGGAGCTGCTGGCCCAGGAACAATCCCGTCTGGATGGCCTGCAGCAGCCCCTGCTTCAGGCCCGCAGCGCCCGTGATGGGCTCACAGGCCTGGAGCTGGCCGCCCGCCAGGCCGCCCGGATCAGCACGGCCCTCCAGCAGCAGGAGGAGGCGGTCCGGCAGCTGCAGCAGGCCACCGCCGCGGTGCTGGCGGCCGAGGCTGCCCAGCACCAGGCCCGGACCCACCAGCTGGATCTGCGCGAACGCCAGCTACAGGGCATGGCGGCCCGGCTGGCCGCGGATCTGCAGGAGGGCGAGCCCTGCCCGGTGTGCGGGTCGCGGCAGCACCCCCAGCCGGCGCCGGTGGCTGCCGATGCCGTGGCCGACGCGGCCCTGGCGGCGGCCGAACACCAGCTGGAGGAGACCGGCCGTGCCCTGGTGGCCGCCCGCGCCACGCAGGCAGGGCTGCAGGCACAGCTCGAGGCGCTGGCTGATCAGCTTCCAGAGGGCCCGCTGCCCTCTTTGCAGGCGGCGCAGGCTGAGGCCGCCAGGGCCGTCGCCGAGCTGGAGGGGGCCCGCAGGCTGGCCGGTGCCCTGGACGGACTGGAAGCCGAACGGCAGCAGGCGGAGCACCGCGTCCAGCAGTTCCAGCAAAGGCTCAGGCAGAGGGAAGAGGAGACAATCGGTTGCCGCCAGGTGTTGGCGGAGAAGCAGAAGGGACTGGCCGACCTGAACCAGCGCATCACCGCGGGCCTGGGGGGAGACCATGACCCCGCCACCCTGCTCCTGCAGATCCAGGGCCTGATGCAGGCACTCGAGACCCTGATCGAAGCCGCCCAGCAGCGCGCCCTCGCCCTCAGCCTTGAGACGGAGGCCCAGCGCCGTCTGGCCGGCGATCTGGCCAGGGCGGGATTCAACGATCCCCAGGCGCTGGTGCAGGCCCTGGCCCCCGAAGCCGAGCGGCTCGCCTGGAGCCGCACCCTGCAGCAGCACGCGGCGGATCGGGCCCTGGCGCAGGGCGTGCTGGCCGAGCTGGCCGGGCAGGAGCTGCCCGAGCTGCGGCCGGATCTCCAGGCCGCCGAGACGGGGCTCGCTTCGGCGGATGCGGCCCGTCGCGACGCTCTGGCCCGCTTCACCCGGGCTGAAACCGCCGTCACGGCGATCACCGGGCTGATCCAACGCCACGGCACGGGTGCTGCGGAGCTGGCCGAGCAGCAGCGGCAGGCTGATCTGGTGCAGGGCGTGGCCGCCCGCTGCCTGGGCCAGAGCGATCCCCACATCTCCCTGCAGCGCTGGGTGCTCTCGGCCTACCTCGAGGAGATCTGCGGCTATGCCAACCACCGCCTCAGCCAGATGACGGCCGGTCGCTACGAGCTGCGCCTCTCGGACGCCTCGGGGCAGCGCCGCGGCAGCAAGGCGGGTCTGGGCCTGCGGGTGCTGGATGCCTACACCGGTGAGGAGCGGGAGGTGTCGAGCCTCTCGGGAGGTGAAACCTTCCAGGCCTCCCTTGCCCTGGCCCTGGGGGTGGCGGATACGGTGCAGGCCCACAGCGGCGGCGTGGTGCTGGAGGCCTTGTTCATCGATGAAGGCTTCGGCAGCCTCGATCCCGACAGCCTGCACCTGGCCATGGACGAGCTGGACCGCCTGCGGGAGGGAGGGCGCATGATCGGCCTGATCAGCCATGTGGCGGCGTTGCGCGAGCGGATCCGCACGGGTCTGGAGGTGGTGGCCAGCGAGCGGGGATCCCGGGTGGTGGTGGGCACCCTGGAGGCCACATGAGGCGCGCAGCGTCCCTGGCCCTGCTGCTGGCCCTGCTGCTGGTGCTGCTGCTGGGTCTGCCCCACGGGCTGGCCCAGCGGGTGCCGCTGCCCAGGGGGACGCCCACCAGGCCGCTGCCGCAGAGCAGTGAGGAACTGGCGAGCCGCTCACCCTTCAGCCAGCCGGCCTACTACCCCCTGGATCGAAGGCCCGATCCGGCGCTCTACCGTCCCCATGCCAGCTGGATCGGTCGCCTGATCCTGCCCTCGGCGGCGGACACCGCCGGGCAGCCGGGGGACTGGGTGTGGGTCGATGTGGAACAGGCGCCTGAGGGGCAGGGGGCCCTGATCGGCCGCCGGCTGAGGCTCACCTGGGCGGATCGCCCCCGCCTGCAGGAGCTGGTGGACACCGTGTCCACGCCGGTGCGGCTGGGCAGCGCCGCCCGGGAGGCCGCCGCCGCCGCCAATGTGGTGCCGGAGCGGCTGGATGGACGCCTGGCGGTGGGCCCGCTGCAGTCGCTGGCCGGTGCCAGGCCCCGCAACGACATGGTCGTGCGGCTCGAAGGTGTGAGCAGGGAGGAAGACACCCTGCGGATCACCCGGCCGCCGGTGCAGACCGCCGGCCGCTGGATGGGCCTGGTGACGGTGCTGGGGACGGCCGCGGGCAGCGATGAGCCCGATCTGTGGCGGGTCCGCCACTACGACGCCAGCCAGCGGGGCTTCCTCGGCCCCGAGGAGACGATCCGCATCCCGCGCCTGCCGCCCGACCGCTTCGGGCGCGTGATGATCGACACCGAGGGGCTGATCGCCAGCCCCCTCAATCCGCAGGGCTGGCGCATCTTCGGCGCCCCGGGCCCGGATGGGGTGTTCACGGTGCAGGCCCTGCAGCCACGCGCGCTCACCCGTCTCGATCCGGATCGGGTGGTGCGGGGCACCGCCGCGGGTCTGGGGGCCATCAACCGCGACAGCTGGTCCGCCGCGGCCCTGCACCGGGGCACGCTGCAGAGCACGGCCCTCATCCCCGATGGCGGCGGCGAAGCGCTGCCGCTCAGCCGGGTGGGCCAGCGGGCCCTGCTCGTGCACCTGTTCGGCGGCATCGGCGGCCGCGATGGGGAACCCACGCCGGGCTGGACGGTGACCGGGCACTTCGCCTTCGGCGAGGCCGAGGTGGTGCGGGATCCGCTCAGCGGCGAACCGGAGCTGACTCTCCGCTACCACCAGATCTACGCCAACAATCCCAACGGGATCGTGGCCGGCAGCCAGGACTGGAGTGCCTACAGCGGCAACCTGCAGCGGGGATGGCTGGGCACGCGCCCCATCTCCGATCTGCTGGTGCCGCTCGAAGGGCGCCTGCTGGACGCCCTGGCCCTGCAGGCGGAGATCCTCAGCGCCCGCTACCGCAGCGGGGATGGCACCGGCGTGGCCCTGGTGACGCCGGCCACCTCCTGCGTGCAGGACTCCAGCCAGGCGCTGTGGATCGCCCTCGATGGCCTGCGTCAGCAGAAGCGGTTGCGGCCGGAGTCCGCCGGCGGCGACACCCGCCTGCAACGGCTCGAGGACGGTCTCAATGCCCTGCTCACCCCCTTCGGCATGGTGCGATCCGACTGGCGCCACAACGCCATGGTCACCCTGAGCGCCGGCACCGGCCGGGATCCGACCATGCCCGTGGGCGGTCGGTTCATCAGCAGCCAACGGCTCGAGGCGGTGCTGCTCAGCTGGCGCTCGATGCTGCCCCGGCGGGCCCATGACGGCATGGCCACGGTGTTCCTGAAAGCGGGGCTGCCGCTGTGGATCCTGCGCACCAATCAGATCCCCGGAACGGATCCGTTTCTGGCTCCGCTGGCCCCCACCACGCTGCTGGGGCAGCTGCCGGTGGTGGGGACCCTGCTGCAGCGGCTGAGCGATGCCCTGTTCCCGCCGGTGCTCGGGCCACCGCTGCTCCAGTCGTTGCTGGTGCTGGTGGTGTATGGAGCTCTGGCCCTGCTGCTGGGATTCCGCAGCGGCTTTCTACAGGGGCCCTGGCAATGGCGGCCGTGGCGGGTGGTGCTGCGGCACGCTCTCGCCCTGCTGGTGATGCCGGCGATCGGGGAAGAGCTGATCTTCCGGGTGCTGCTGCTGCCTCACCCGCTCGAAGGCGTGGTACAGGCCTCCATGGCGGCCTGGGGTGCCCTGAGCGTGGGACTGTTCGTGCTCTATCACCCGATCGCGGCGCGGTTCTGGTATCCCCGCGGCCGGGTGCTGTTCCGGGATCCGCGCTTCCTCAGCCAGTGCACCCTGCTGGGGGTGGCCTGCGTGCTCGAGTACAGCCTCACCGGTTCGCTGTGGTCGGCGGCGGGACTCCACTGGATCGCGGTGGTGATCTGGCTGGAGCCCCTCGGCGGCCGACGGGAGCTCGGACCCGGAGTGCCGTGAGGTCAGTCCCGTCAGTCCAGCGGCACCTCCACAAACTCCACCAGGCCTTCGCGCAGAAGCACTTCGGCAATGGCGGGACCGGTGGACACCCGCCGGATCCGCTCGGTGACCCTGGCCAGCGCCTTGTGGGGGTCGCTGCCGAGGGGGAGGGTGGCGAGAACGTCGGGCAGGGCCAGCTGGCCGATGGCGATCACCGGCTGACCCGCCACCACGCCGGCCTGCAGAAACTGGGTGAGGGTGAGAATCCCGAGCGGCGAAGCCGTGCCCGTGGCCAGGGCCAGATTGGTGAGCCGGGTGGCGATCGAGGTGCAGCGGTGGGCCACCGTGCCGGCACCCACTGCCCCGCTGAGTTCGGCGACAGGGGCCAATCCCGAACCCTGGAGCGGGGGCACCGCCATCGGATTCACCACCACGTTGTAGGTGGGACGGGGGATCAGTCCGAGGCCGATCCAGTAGCGGCCGGCATCCTCCACGCAGCCGAAGCCGTACACCGCCTCACCACTGAGCCGCGACACCCCCGGTTCCCCCACCTGGGGAGCGGGCATGGGGGCGGCCATGGCCGACTTGCCCAGGGGCTCGGCCGGCAGGCCCAGGGCAGCGGCCAGGCAGAAGGCGGCGGAGAAGGGCTTCACGGGCAGTGGGGCGTGGCTGCGGGCATGTTGGCCCAGCCCGTCAGCGGCGGCGATAGCGGCGGGAGAAGGCGGTGGTCAGTCGGCCGGCCGGTCGCTCCGGCAGCCAGTGGGTGAGGCCGGCGATCAGGCGGTTCACCAGGCCGGGCACCACCAGCGTGCGTCGACCATCCAGGGCGGCCAGGGTGCGCCGGGCCAGATCGTCGGCCTCCATCCACAGCAGCCCGGGAAGGTTGCGGCGGATGCGCTCCTCCACCCCGAGCACGGCGTGGAACTCCGTGTGCACGTAGCCGGGGCAGAGGGCGATCACCCGCACACCGCTCTGCCGGTTCTCCAGGGCCAGCGACTGGGAGAAACGGATCAGGAAGGCCTTGGAGGCGCTGTAGAGCACACTGCCCGGCAGGCCCGGGACCAGTCCGGCGAGGGAGGCCACGTTGATGATGCGGCCGCCACCGCCGGTCTGCATCGCCGGCAGCACGCCATGGCAGAGGGCGGCGCAGCCGGTCACCATCAGCTGCAGCATCGCCTCGGCGCGCTCCCAGGGCAGCCGCTCGAAGGGTCCGCCGAGCCCGAAGCCGGCATTGTTCACCAGGGTGTGCACGGTGAGCTCGCGCTCCTGCAGCTGCCGCAGAAGCCTCCAGGCGGCCCCGGGCTCGGCCAGATCGCTCACCAGGCAGTGCACCTCCACGCCCTGGTCCCGGCGCAGCTGGGCCGCATGGGCTTCGAGGCGATCGAGACGCCGGGCCACCAGCACGAGCGGGGCCGCAGCGTGCTTCGCCTGGCTGGCCAGGCCCCGGGCCAGGGCGGCACCGATGCCACTGGAGGCACCCGTCACCAGGGAGCAGGCCCGAGAGCCCGGCGAGGCCCGCAGCACCACGGGTTCGGTCTGCCCCTCGATCCTCTCGGCCAGATGGAGGCAGGCGTCCATCTCCTGCCACAGGAGCTCACGGCGCTCCGCCGTCACCGCGTAGGAACGGTGGTGCAGATCCCGGCCCATGTAGCGGAGGGCGGCGCCGATGCGGTGCCAGTCCTCCTGATTCAGCCCAGGGGCGAGCCCGCCGGACTCGGGGTGGGGATCGGCAGACACGGGCTGGCACCTGGGGCTGCGGCAGACGCTACGGAAGCGCGGGCACGTGCAGGTCCTGGTGGCGGGTGGCTCGGTTTCGGGCACGTCCGGACCAGTTCGGCCTCTGTCGTGATGGCAGGGAGCCCAGGCGTTCCCCTGCTTTCCAGGCCTGCCCCAGAGCCCGCCAGCCATCGATCAGCCAGACCACTGCGGTGAGCAGCAGCAGCACCAGCTCCTGATGAGGCGGAGCATCCTTGATGGCCGCGGGGAGGGCCGAAGGAATGGCCAGGTCGTCCGCCAATGCGGGAGGCTCGCTTTCCGGCATGGGCGCAGCTGTCGCGGAGGCTGTTGTTGCTGTTGGGGTGGTGCCCGCCTCGAGCACCTGCAGCGCCAGAGGCTGTTCCAGGGCGACGCCCCAGCGAACGGGCGGATGGGCCCGCCAGTAGGGCTCCATGCGGCGGGCTCGCAGCCGTTCGGAGAGGGTGGGGTTCATGGACCAGGTCAGGCCGTGGCGGCCAGCCGCTGGCGCAGCAGGGGCAGTTCGCGGTCGATCAGCTGGCGGGCCTCGGCCAGGTTGGCGGCTTCCCCGAGGGACACGCCGCTGGCATGGGTCACGCGGAACAGGGTGTGGTGGGTGGAGTCGGCAGCCAGGTCCACATGGCAGCCACGGTGGCGCCAGGAGGCTGGGGCTGAGGGCATCTCCATCACGCTCTCCCGATGGAGCCACTGAACTGGAGCGGAGCGGCTTTGGCAAGAGCATCTGCACCTAGCGCCGGCCGGCCCAGGCCCGCTCCCCCCATCCCGGGGCGCCAGGATGGATGGCATCAGCGGAACGGAATCAGGCCCATGCAAGCGAGCTGGAAGGGGGCGGTGATCGCCAGCAGCGACGACATCGTGATGGTGGAGGGCAATGCCTACTTCCCTGCGGAGGCGCTGGATCCGGCCCATGTGCAGCCCTCCGAGCACCGCAGTGTCTGCGGCTGGAAAGGCGAGGCCCACTACTACGACGTGGTGGTGGACGGCGCGGTGAATCCCAACGCCGCCTGGTTCTATCCCGAGCCCAAGGACGCCGCCCGCCAGATCCGCGGCCGGGTGGCGTTCTGGAAGGGTGTGACGGTGCAATGACCCTGGCCCAGGGGTTCACCGGTCCCGACGACGACGCCGCAGTGCTCGATGTGGATCTGCTGCGGTTCGAGCGGGGCGACAGCGCCGCCCGCGCCGCCGTGGTGGATGGGGTGAAGCGCAGCCTGGCCACCGGTTTCGTCACCACCAGCCACGACCTGTCTTCCGCGCTTCTGGATGACGCCTATGGCCTGCTGGAGCAGTTCTTCCGCCTGCCGGAGACGCGCAAACAGGCCTTCGTGGCGGACGGGGCCTGCGGCCAGACGGGCTACACGGGCCATCTGGTGGAAACCGCCGCCGGCGCCAGCCTGGCCGACTGGAAGGAGATGCTCAACTGGGCCGAGCCCCTCCCCGCGGGCCACCCGCTGCGCCGCCGCTTTCCCGTGCTCTACCCGCAGCAGCTGCTGCCGGAGGAGGCCGTGCCGGGGATCAGCGCCGTGCTCGGCGCCTTCCACCGGGCCATCGCCGATCTGCAGCGACGGTTTCTGCGGGTGATCGCCGTGGGGCTCGGCGTTCATGAGGCCCTCTTCGACGCCATGGTGGAGGAGGCGCCCACGCTCACCCGCGCGGTGCACTACCCGCCGATCCACCAGGCACCGGCGGAGGGCCATGTGTGGGCGGCGGCCCACGCCGACATCAATCTGATCACGGCCCTGCCCAGGGCCACGGCCCCCGGACTCGAGGTGCTGGTGGGGGAGCGCTGGGTGCAGGCCACTCCCCCCGATGGACATGTGATCCTCAACAGTGGCCTGATGCTGGAGCGGCTCAGCAACGGGCTGATCCCCAGCGGCTGGCACCGCGTGGTGGCTGAGCCCGGTGAAACCGGCGGGCGCCTCAGCGTTGTGCAGTTCTGCCATCCGCGGCCCTCCACGGTGCTGCAACCGTTCCCCAGCTGCTGCAGCGCTCACCATCCCCAGCGCTTTGCCGCCGAGCTGGCCGCGGATGCCCTCGAGGCCGTGCTGCACCGCATCAACCTGACCGGTTCGGCATGCTGAGAGGCCTGATGCCACTTCCTGTCGATGGCGTGTCCCAGCTGCGGTAGCTGGTCGGTGAAGGCCGACCGCAGCCTGGCCGGGCGGTACGTATGCGGCCGCTGCGGTCGTCCCCTGGGCCTCCACGCGGAGCGGCAGGTCCGCCGCCAGACGAGTCCCGGCGGACGGGTCCGGGGCCTGCGCCGCAGCTGGTGGCTGGTGCTGGGCCTGCTGGCGATCGGTGCGGGGCTTGCGGCGCTGGAATCCTCCCGCCGTCCACCCGGCCGGCTCCCTCCCCTTCCGGCCCCCCAGCGACAGCCCCAGGGCTCGTTGGAGGCCGCACCGCCGGGACGCACGCTCTGAGGCTCGCAGGGGAGGGCGATAGGTTTGCGCTGCTGTACAGCCACTCCCTGCACTCTGCCGATGCGTTTCCTGGCCCTCCACCTCGAACCCGGCACCGATGTGCGCCAGGCACTCGAGCAGGTGGCGGCCCAGGAAGGGGGCTCGGGCTTCGTGCTCAGCGTGGTGGGCAACCTCTCCCAGGCGGCCTTTCAATGTCCCGGCAAGGCTGGCCCCACCCTCCTGGCCGGGGAGCTGGAGATCATCACGCTGCAGGGCACCATCGCCGCCGGGGGGGTGCACCTGCACCTGAGCTTCTCGGACGATGCCTGCCAGGTGTGGGGCGGCCATCTCGAGCCGGGCACCCTGGTGCTCAAGGGTGCCGACCTGCTGGTGGGGCTGTTCGACCCCGAGCCGATCCAGCTGGGTCCCGAGGCCGGCGCCACCGCTCGCCCCGCCATGGCCGCTGCGCCGATGCCACCGCAGCCCGTGCAGCCCCAGGAGCCACGGGTGGAGATCGCGGTGCTGCCGGGCTGCCCCTTCTCGGCCCGGGCCCTGCGGATGCTGCGCACCCTCAGCATTCCCCACCGGGTCACCGAGCCCGGTCAGCCCGGCAGCGTGCCCCAGGTGTTCATCGATGGGGCCTTCATCGGCGGCTATGACGCCCTGGCGGAGTTGCACGCCCAGGGCCAGCTGGAGCACCTGCGGGGCTTCTGAGCCCCGCACCGCCATGGCCGATGCATCCTCCCCAGCCAGCAGCAGCAGTGTGCGGCTCACCACCCTCGATGACTGCGGCCTGGCGATCGGCCGCTACCCCCGCTTCCGCTACGACGCCCGCGGTGGGGGGGGGATCGCCCTGGCGCCACCGGCTGCCGTTCCGGCGGCAGGCCCGTGGCCGCTCCACTTCGATCCGGCCCTGCTGAGGATTCCCGATCTCAGCTGGCGCACCACGCGGATCCTGGGCGTACCGATCCCCCCCGGGGTGCGCATCGGCATCGAACCCCTGGAACTGGACGGCCAGCTCGATCCGGCCTCAGGAGCCGTGGACCTCCACTTCAGGGCCCGCTTTCACTGCAGCCTGGCCGGCCTCTACCGCCCCCCTGCCCTGCAGGTGAACACTCTGCTCAGCACCGGGGAGGTGAGGGGCGAACGGCATCGGGGGCAGGGCGCACCGCTCGGGGCGGATGGCCAGGCCCTGCTCGTGGGGGTGGCCCGGGTTCCGGCCAGCGGCGATGCCGTGCTGGATGCCTTTCTGGGCCTGCCGGATGATGCCCTCGCCGTGCTGCGCTGCCACATCGCCCTTCAACCCGGACCTCGGGCCTAGCCCTGTGCCATAGGTTGACGGCGAGCCCAGCCTGCTCCCGCCATGCAGCGCCATCCCGTTCAGGATTTCCTGCTGTTCCTGGTGGGCGGCAGCCTCTTCGGCGCGGGCATCTTCCTGTTCAGCAACCAGGTGATGGTGGGATCCGCCCTGCGCTTCGGCATCGGCCGCGGCGGCGGTTACGGCTCCTTCTTCTCGGGCACCCTGGCGCGGGGCGTCGGCGACGGGTTCGGGCTGCTGATGGTGCCGCTGGCGGTGGGGGTGGTGCTGCTCTTCGCCGGCCGTTGGCAAAAGGCGGGCTGGTTCCTGATCTGGGCCTCCCTTGCGGCCGTGGCCGCCGGCGTGCTGCAGAGCCTGTTCTTCAGCTTCCGGGAGACCAGCCTCTGGAGCCTGCTCACCATGGTGGTGCTGATGGCCTCGGGTGGTGGTTTGATGTTCCGTTCCCTCGGCGGCTACGACGGTCACGACAGGCCGGGCGGATCCGGTCCGGGTGCCTGAGCCAGACCCGATGTTCTTCCGGATCCATCACACCCTCCACTACCACTACGAAAAGCCGGTGTTCCTGGAGCCGCACACCCTGCGGCTCACGCCCCGCCAGAACGGCGCCCAGCGGCTGCTGAGCCACAGCCTCACGGTGCGTGAACCCGCCGCGGGCTGGACGGCCGTGGAGGAGCCCGGGGGCAGCGACACCACCGAGATCTGGTTCACCGGACTGCGGCAGGAGCTGTGGATCCACACCACGGCGGTGGTGGAAACCCTGCGCTCCAACCCCTTCGCCTGGATCCTCACCGACCCCTCGGCCCAGGAACTGCCCCTGCGCTATGCCCCGGCCACCGCCCAGGCCCTGGCCCCCTTCCTCGGAGGCGCCGAAGCGAGCGTGGCGGCCTGGGCCGCCCAGCTGGCCGCCGAAGCGGGACACCGCACCACCGATCTGCTGATGCTGCTGGCGGATCGGATCCACCACACCTTCGACCACGTGGGCCGCTTCGACGGCGAACCGCTGCAGCCGGAGGAAACCCTGGCCCAGCGCCGGGGCGCCTGCCGCGACACGGCCATGCTCTACGTGGCGGCCTGCCGCAGTCTCGGCCTCGCCGCCCGGTTCGTGAGCGGCTACTCGATGCACCACCCGCCCGAGGTGAGCGAGCACGAGCTGCACGCCTGGGCGGAGGTGTGGCTGCCGGGCGGGGGATGGCGGGCCTACGACCCCAGCCTCGGGCTGGCGGTGGCCGATGGCCACGTGACCCTGGTGGCGGCGGCCGATCACAGGCTGGCCGCCCCGGTGAGCGGCCACTACCGGGGCACGGGCGTGGGCTCGCAGCTGCACTACCGCGTGCGGGTGGAGTCCAGCCCCGACGGGGAGCGCTTCCTGCGGCCCGAGGGCACCACCCTGCTCGCCGACCCCCGACACAACCGCGACACGGCCTTCAGCCGCGAGGAACGCCAGCTGCTGCGGCTCGACGCTCTGCTGCCCGCGGCCGTGGAGACCCTGGAGCAGCAGGTGGAGCGGGCGTGGCGGGGGTTTGAGGCTCTGCAAGGAGAGCTGGAGCGGTTCGTGTATCTCGATCGGCTGCGCCGGAGCAACCGCACCCTCTTCCATGCCTTCCTGCAGGAGCACATCGAGGCCGCCCTGCCCGTGGTCTACACCCCCACCGTGGGCCGGGTGATCCAGGGCTACAGCCACAGCCATCAGCCGTCCGACCTGGGTGTCTTCCTGACGCCGGAGCAGCAGGACCGGCTGCCGGAGCTGCTGCGCCAGGCGAGCGATGGCCCCGTGGACCTGCTGCTCATCACCGACGCCGAGGGGATTCTGGGCCTGGGCGACCAGGGCGTCGGCGGCATCCACATCTGCCAGGGCAAGCTGGCGGTGTACACGCTCTGCAGCGGCCTCCATCCCAGCCGCGTGCTGGCCGTGGTGCTGGATGTGGGCACCGACAACCCGCAGCTGCTGGCTGATCCGCTCTACCCGGGTCGGCGCCAGCCGCGGTTGCGGGGCGAGGCCTACGACCGCTTCCTCGATGCCGTCGTTGCGGCCGCCACCCAGGTGTTCCCCGGCGTGTTCCTGCACTGGGAGGACTTCGGCAAGTCCCAGGCCCGCCGCGTGCTCGACCGCTACCGCGACCGGGCCCCCAGCTTCAACGACGACATCCAGGGCACCAGTGGCGTGGCCGCCGCCGTGGTGCTGGCGGCCTGCCGCGGGTTGAACGCCGGCCTGACGGACCAGCGGATCGTGATCTTCGGGGCGGGCACCGCCGGTTGCGGCATCGCCGAACGGCTGCTGCGGCTGCTCCAGGCCGCCGGTCTGAGCGCCGACCAGGCCAGGGAGCGGCTGTGGGCCCTCGACCGCCATGGCCTGATCGTGGAAGGCCAGCCCGGACTCGGCGGCCCGGCGGGGGGCCTGGCCAGAGCTGCCCAGGAAGGAGCGCACTACCAGCGCGACGCTGACGGGCGGATCGGCCTGCTGGAGGTGGTGCGCCAGGTGCGGCCCACCGTGCTGATCGGCACCTCCACGGTGGCCGGGGCCTTCAGCCAGGCCGTGGTGGAGGCGATGGCCGCCGGCTGCGAGCGGCCCCTGATCCTTCCCCTCTCCAACCCCACCGCCCTGGCGGAGGCCACCCCGGCCGATCTGCTGGCCTGGAGCGGCGGCCGCGCCCTGGTGGCCACCGGCAGCCCGTTCGCACCGGTGGTGTGGCACGGCCGGGAGCGGGTGATCGGGCAGTGCAACAACTGCTTCCTCTATCCCGGCCTCGGCTTCGCCGCCGTGGCCGTGGGTGCCGAGCGGGTGAGTGAAGCGATGGTGGATGCCGCCCTGGAGGCCCTGGCCGCAGCCATCCCTGCCGCCCAGGACCCCGAAGCACCCCTGATGCCATCCCTGCGGCAGGTGCGGGCGGTGTCGCGGGCAGTGGCGGAGGCGGTGGCCACGACAGCGGTGGCCGCAGGGCTGGCCCGGTTGGCCACCACCCCCGAGGAGGCCCGGCGCTGCCTGGATCAGGTCACCTGGGAGGCCACCTATGGGCAGGGCGGCTACGGGTAAGGCGGCTTCGGGTCGGGCAGCTACGGGGAGACGCCCTGAGGCGCAGACCGGAACGGCAGCAGCCTCCAGAGCGGTTGGGGAGACACCGAGCCCGAACGAAGCGGGCGGTGTCCCAGCCGGATCGGCAGCAGGCTGCGCCGGAACCAGCCATCGGGAGGAACGGGCTGGAACAGCCGGGCCAGCACCACGATCAAGGCCACGGGTTCCAGCGGTGCCCGGCGCTGCGGCCAGAGCCCCGGCTGGCGGTAGAGCAGCTGCTGCAGCCGCTCGCGCTGAAGGTCGGTGAGCTCGCCCCACACACAGCCGAGGCTGGAGCCGCGCCGAGCTTCCACCCGCACCGGCCAGCCGCCGGGTTCGGCATCGGGCCCGGCGGCGCCCCAGCGCAGCACGGCCGTGGCTCCGGGGCTGAGCAGGGCTCCGCTGAGCTCCACGCCCCCCTCGCTGATGGCGCCAAGCTGGCAGGGCAGTCCGTTCAGGTGGGCGGAGGCCTGCAGCGAAAACCAGGGGAGCTCACTGCCGCGCGGCCGGTCCCAGCAGCTGCGCAGGGCCAGGGCGAGCAGCAGGCTGTTCAGTCCACTCCACGCCAGGCCCAACGCGAGGCTGGCCGGACTGATCGGATCGAGATCCGGCATGCTGGGATCCGGGCTGGAGCCCAGCAGGTTGACCAGGGCCACCAGCTGCACCACCAGCAGGCCCAGCAACGGCACCCACAGCCGCGGGTCGGCCCCCACCACCCTGCCGCGGGCCAGGCCCTTGGGGGTCACCTGGAAGTGGGCCGGGCGCCGGCACAGCCAGCGGGCGATGGTGGCCACCAGCGGCAGCAGGAAGGTCCAGCGATACAGCTCGGGCATCAAGCCGGTGCGGGCCTGGCCGCTGAACCAGCGGGCCAGCAGCAGCTGGGCAGCGAAGAAGGGCAGGGCGTAGCGCAGCAGGCCGTCGGCGCTCACCTGCAGCGGCAGCACGCCGAACAGTCCGATGGCAAGGGGCGTCAACGCCAGCAGCAGCTGCGGCAGCGCGTTGAACCAGTGCAGGATGCCCTCCAGAAAGGCGATGCGCTGCAGGGGCGTTAATCCGGAGATGGTGAGCGGGTTGGCGCCGCTGCGGAGGGTCTGCAGGGTGCCACTGGCCCAGCGGCAGCGCTGCCGTGCCATCGCCGCGGCAGTGAAGGGGGCGAGTCCGGCACTGAGCTTCTCGGGCACGAACAGGCACTCCCAGCCGGCGGCTGTGAGCCGGATGCCGGTGGAGAGGTCTTCGGAGGAGGTGGCGGTGTCGAAGCCCCCCAGCGCTTGCAGGGCGGAACGGCGCACCAGGAACGATGTGCCGGCGCAGACCACCGCCCCCACCCCCTGCCGCACCGGTTCGATCCAGCGGTAGAAGCTCTCCTCATCCGGCATCAGCCAGCGCTCCAGCCGCAGGTTGCGGATCACCGGATCGGCGTTCATGTAGGTCTGGGGGGTCTGCACCAGCCCCACCTGCTCCTCGGCGAACAGGCCCACGCTGCGGCGCAGGAAGCTGCCGAGGGGCACCACATCGGCATCGAACACCGCGATCAGATCGCCGCGGAGCTGGGGAAGCACGTGGTTGAGATTGCCCGCCTTGGCATGGTGCCGCTCCTCCCTGGCGCTGTAGCGGCAGCCCAGAGCCCGGCACAGTGCCGCCAGCTCCGGCCGGGCCGCGTCATCCAGCAGCCACACCGTGACATGGGGATAGTCGAGGGCCAGACAACCGCGAAGGCAGCGTTCCACCACCTCCAGGGGCTCGCCGTAGGTGGGGATCAGCACATCCACACTGGGCAGGGAGAAGGCGGGCAGGGAGGACACGCCTGGTGCCGCGCGCAACCCCGTCCGGGCGGCATCACTGGCCTGCAGCCGCTGCTCGAGCACCAGCGCAGCCCGCTCGACCCGGGCGCGGATGCCGGGGTCGGGGGCGAGGCTGAACAGCAGCTGCAGAAAGCTGTGGACCAGGAGCCAGAGCTCGGCCAGCAGCACGAGCACGCTCAGGCTGCCCACCAGGAGATCATCGAGCACCAGGGTGCTCGTCACCCGCCAGTGCACGTAGCGGGCCGCCAGCAGCAGCAGCAGCCCTACAGCCCAGGGAAGTCGCATCAGCCTGGACGGTCAGGGGCGACGAACACCGATCCCTGGGCGATCACGGCTGAGCCGGGGCGGGAGGCGGACAGACCTTGTTGGCGAAGTCACAGGCGTAGACAGCCGGCTTCTGCCAGCTCAGCGGGATCTCGAGCAGATCCCGGGGCCCGCTGATGCCCTGGGCCAGGAAGATCAACGCGGCAAGCGCGTTGGCGCTGATGTGCAGGCGCCGCCAGCGGAGGTGACGCAGGATTTCGGGGCGGGCCGCCACCGAGAAGAGCATCAGCCCGGTGAGGCCGATGCCACCCCAGAAGTGGGACTGCCAGAAGGCGGGATCGAGGGGGTTATCGCTGAGCCGCCACACCTCCGGCTGCATGCCCAGCCCGATCACGCCCGCCCAGCACAGAAGCGCGAAGGAGGCGCGGTAGATCGCTTCCCTGGAACGCCACAGAGCCACCAGCGCGGCCACGGTGCCGGCCAGCACCAGCAGCAGCAGGCCCGAGCGGCCCGGGGTCAGCTCGGACGGGGTCTTGGTGGCGATCACGACGGCGATGGCGATCAGCTCGATCGCCACGACGGCCGCCGCCAGCCAGCGGCCCAGATCGGCATGCTCCGCGCCCACCGTGGGGGGCAGCTTCACCTTCTCGACACGCCGCTGGCGCGTCTGGCTCGCAAGGCGGAGCACCATCCCGAGCAGGGGGTACACCAGCAGCACGGCAAGGGCGGGATGGAGCACCCAGAGCCAGTCGGTGGGGGTCATCGATGGGAAGCGGACGGAACCGGAGTGGCATCAACCTGTACAGGCTAGGAAGCTTTTCGGTTTGCCCCCTCCGCGCTGAGGCTTCCAGTACTCCCGCCCGACTCAGACCATCAGATCTTCGGCATCCACCTGCCTGCAGAGAAGCGCAGGGGCAGCTTGGCTCTACCCGCCCAGGCTGTCTGCGAAAAAGCCCGAGGAATTGGACAGTGGCTTGGAAGTTCATCAGCGCTGAGCGATCCCTTCAGGCCCACACACCACACCCGGATCTCCTCGTCTGATGGAGTTTGACTTGTCACCAGCTCCCTCTCCACACAGAGCCCCTTGTGAAGTGCCCTGACAGTCAACGGAAAGGCTTGGGTTCAATGCGAGGCAGGTGAGAGCGCCGGCCGATTTCGCGCAAGAAGCCGATCTCGACAAGAGTCCCAGGAAAGAAAGGCGGAAGACTGAAGCACAGGGTGGACGATGCAGCAAGCGGTATGAGAGTGGGGTTTTCTGGAGCGGACTCAGTACCCTCCGACAAAAGCCGAGCCCCAGGATTCCGGTGACCTTCCGATCGTTGTTCTCGGCAACCCCTGGCAGTTCCGCGACCTTTCGTCTGCTGCTTTTTCGCGCGCTCTTGGCCTATCTGGCGCGCTTTTTTCCCAGCCCGGATACCGACATAACCCCTCCGTCGGTGGCCATCACCTCCGCGCCACTCACCAACGACAGCACCCCCGTCATCAGCGGCACGGCTGAGGACGGCGCCCGGATCTCCCTCGTCATCGGGGGGGCCACCTACACCACCACCGCCAGCGGCGGCACCTGGAGCATCGACACCACCACCGCGCTTCCCGTCAGCGGTGCACTCGCCCTTGATGCCAATGGCAGCAACGCGATCTCCGTCACCGCCACCGACGCGGCGGGCAACATCTCGGCCCCCGTTCTGCTCGATCTGACCATCGACACCACCCCTCCGTCGGTGGCCATCACCTCCGCGCCACTCACCAACGACAGCACCCCCGTCATCAGCGGCACGGCTGAGGACGGCGCCCGGATCTCCCTCGTCATCGGGGGGGCCACCTACACCACCACCGCCAGCGGCGGCACCTGGAGCATCGACACCACCACCGCGCTTCCCGTCAGCGGTGCACTCGCCCTTGATGCCAATGGCAGCAACGCGATCTCCGTCACCGCCACCGACGCGGCGGGCAACATCTCGGCCCCCGTTCTGCTCGATCTGACCATCGACACCACCCCTCCGTCGGTGGCCATCACCTCCACGCCACTCACCAACGACAGCACCCCCGTCATCAGCGGCACGGCTGAGGACGGCGCCCGGATCTCCCTCGTCATCGGGGGGGCCACCTACACCACCACCGCCAGCGGCGGCACCTGGAGCATCGACACCACCACCGCGCTTCCCGTCAGCGGTGCACTCGCCCTTGATGCCAATGGCAGCAACGCGATCTCCGTCACCGCCACCGACGCGGCGGGCAACATCTCGGCCCCCGTTCTGCTCGATCTGACCATCGACACCACCCCTCCGTCGGTGGCCATCACCTCCGCGCCACTCACCAACGACAGCACCCCCGTCATCAGCGGCACGGCTGAGGACGGCGCCCGGATCTCCCTCGTCATCGGGGGGGCCACCTACACCACCACCGCCAGCGGCGGCACCTGGAGCATCGACACCACCACCGCGCTTCCCGTCAACGGTTCGCTGGAGCTGGGCTCAGTCAACACGGTTGTGGCTGTGGCGACCGATGCCGCCGGAAATGCATCGGGACCGGCGCAACAGGACCTACTCCTCTATTCGCCGGTTCAACTCGCGCAGATCACCGCCGGCAACGGTGGCTTTGTGATCAACGGCGAGGCGTCCTTCAACAACAGCGGCTACAGCGTCAGTTCTGCAGGGGATGTGAACGGGGACGGCCTGGCTGATCTTTTGATCGGTGCACCCTTCGCAGGGCCCTACTCCAATGGACGCTCCTACGTGGTCTATGGAAAGTCGGTCAATACCAACCCTGTCGAACTCGCAGACATTGCGGCTGGAATCGGTGGATTTGTCATTCTTGGCGAGCAGTCAGCTGATTTCTCCAGTGATGCCAGCGGCTGGAGTGTCGCCGGAGCCGGCGACGTGAATGGGGACGGGCTTGCCGATCTCCTAGTGGGCTCCTATGGCAACGATGCCAATGGCAACAATTCCGGGCGCTCCTATGTGGTGTTTGGAAAGTCTGACAACACCTCCTTCGTTGAACTCTCCACGATTGCTGGGGGAACTGGTGGTTTCGTCATCACGGGTGAGTCCGCCTACGACACCAGTGGCCGCAGCGTCAGCGCGGCGGGTGATGTCAACGGCGATGGCCTAGCCGACCTCATTATCGGCGCCAACAATGCCAAGCCCGATGGCGCGACTGTCACAGGCCGTACCTACGTGGTGTTTGGCACCTCCAGCACCGCTCCTGTCAGCCTCGCCCAAGTGGCGGAAGGAATCGGAGGCTTCGCGATCGATGGTGAGACGGCATACGACCAAAGTGGATTCAGTGTCTCCTCGGCGGGAGATGTCAATGGGGATGGACTGGCAGATCTCCTCGTGGGTGCCTACAGCGCCACCGGAAATGGCAGCGCTTCCGGGCGCTCCTATGTGATCTTCGGCTCCACCTCCGGCGCCTTCTATCAAACGGCCGTCGATCAGCTCGGGGGCAGCGGCGTTGACACCCTTCCCGGCACTGCCGCGGCTGAAACCCTCGCGGGTGGAGCCGATGATGACACCCTTACAGGTGATGGCGCCGATGTTCTGCTCGGTGGCGCCGGTGATGACACCTTCACCGTCACCAGTTCGATGATCACGGCGCTGCAGTCGCCCTTCGGCACTGGCGGCAACACCGAACAGCTGGGCCGTATCGATGGCGGCACAGGCTTCGACAGC
Source organism: Cyanobium sp. PCC 7001 (assembly GCF_000155635.1). Lineage (NCBI taxonomy): Bacteria > Bacillati > Cyanobacteriota > Cyanophyceae > Synechococcales > Prochlorococcaceae > Cyanobium > Cyanobium sp. PCC 7001. Next base: position 456,294 of record NZ_DS990556.1, on the reverse strand, counting down.
ATCAGCCTCGCTGTCTCCGGCCTAACGCTGGATCTCGCCGCCATCGCCAACCAGGGCGCCTCCACCCCGTTTTCGACCTCACGGCTCGAATCGATCGAGCGCATCGACCTCACCGGGAGCGGTGACAACACGCTCATCCTTTCCGTTGCCGCCATCCAGGATCTGGCCGGCTTCAACACGCTCAATAGCACCATGGCCGCCGGCCTCGGCTTCTCCAGTGAGACGTACAGCCTCCCGGCCACTGAGCAGCGGCATCAGATCATCGTCACGGGCAATGCCGGCGATGCCCTCAACCTCATGGATGGCACCTGGTCCTCCGCCGGCACCATCAACGGACCAGTGGGTCTCACTGGAGCTGGCAGCAGCTCCTACACGGTGTTCAACAGCAGCAGCGGCCTGGCCCAGCTGATTGTGGCCGCCGACGTGAGCGTGAACCAGCTGACCTCCCCCCTGGTGCTCGATCTCGATGGCGGAGGTATCACCACCACCGCCCTAGATCCAGCCGGCTCCCTGGTCTTCGATCTCAATGCCGATGGAACCCCGGAAGCCAGCGGCTGGATCGGTGCCGGCGAGGCCTTCCTGGCGCTCGACCGCGATGGCGACGGCCTGATCAGCTCGGGTGCTGAGTTGTTCGGCAACAGCACTCCCCTGCCCGGCGGCGGCACCGCCGCCCATGGCTTCGAGGCCCTGGCCAGCTTCGATGCCATCGCGCAGGGCGGCAACGGCGATGGCGCCATCGATGCCAACGATGCCGTGTTCAGCAGCCTGCGCACCTGGCGCGATCGCAACAGCGACGGGGTGAGCCAGAGCGATGAACTCACCGGCCTGGCCACAGAGGGCATCAGCCGCATCGGCCTGAGCTACAGCGTGGATCCGCGCCTCGATCAGGGCAACCTGATCCGGGAGGCGGGCAGCTTCACCGGCAGCGAGGGCAGCACCGGCCTGATCGCCGATGTGTGGCTGAGCACCAGCCCACTAGCCACCACTGCCTCCGGCAACCTCGATCCGATCACCGGGGAAACGCTCGGCGCCAATGCTGCACCCACCACCCTCGAAAGCAGCCCCCTGGCTCTCTCCACAGGCGAGGGCTTGAGCACCGCCAGTCCCGCCGGCGGTGGCAGCAGTGATCCGATCACCGGTGAGCCGCTCAGCAACGCCTCCCAGGCCAACCAGTCCCCCGAGCCCGCCACCATCGCTGCGGAGTCTCCCGGCCCAGCCGCCATGGAGAACGAGCCCATCGTCTTCACGCCGCCGCCGCCGGAAACCCTGCTGCCGCCTCCCGACAGCAGCAACTCCAATCCCCTCGATCCCAGCCTGATCGCCGCTGATCCGCTCAACCCCGCTCGGGCCTTGGCACTCTGAGCAGTCCCGCCAGGGCCGCCACCGTGAGCTGGGCGCCATACCCTCGAAAGCACTGCAGCGCCTGATGGTGCTGTTCCAGGCTCTCCGCCATGCAGGCATCCGTGAGACACACCATCCGATAGCCACGGTCAGCACCGTCCTTGACGGTGTGATCGATGCACTGGTCCGTGAGCAGCCCGATCACCACCAGCGTGTCGATCCCGATGTTGCGCAGCACGTAGTCGAGGGTGGTGGAGCTGAAGGGCGAGGAGGAACTCTTGGGGAGCACCAGTTCATCCCCCACCGGCGCCAGCGGAGGGATCACGCGGCTGGCCAGGGACCCGGGGGGAAACCCCATGCCGCAGCGCTTGTAGTCGGCACTGCGGTCGCGGCCATCGGCGGTGAGGTTGGCCATCACCGTGTGGATCACCTCGAGGCCGTGCTCGCGGGCCAGGGCGAGGGCGCGCTGTGCTGCCGGCAGGGTCTGGCGCGTGAACAGGGCGTCGAATCCCGGCCTGGTGCGGGGCTGGGCCCTGCCACAGGTGCCCTCCTGCAGATCCACCAGCAGCAGGGCGGTGTTCGGTGGCATGGGGACAGCCCATCCGGCTGACGCCATGCTGAAGCGTGCCTGCCACCGCCGCCATGGTTGCCAACGATGACCCGACGGCTGCCCAGCTGGCGGCGCTGGCGGAGCAGCTCTCCGGCCGCGGCCTCACGCGCCTGGCCGTGACCTGGGTCAACCATGCCGGCGCCACCCTGGTGAAGGTGGTGCCGGCCACGGCCCTGACCGCCGTGACCCGCCGGGGCGTGGGCTTCTCGCCGGTCTCCGATGCCTTCCGCAGCGACGGCGCCATCGATCCGGAGCACCGGCTGGCCCGCCCCGACGGTGACCTTCGGCTGGTGGCGGACCCGGCGAGTGTGTCGCCGCTGGAGCCTGCCAGCGGCTGGGCCTGGGCCGCAGGCATGCGCCGCTACCGCGACGGCCGCTCCTACGAGGCGGACCAGCGATGCTTCTGCCAGCGCCTGGAGAGCCGTCTGGCCGCCGATGGGGTGAGCCTGCAGGCCGGATTCGAGCTGGAGTGGATGGTGCTCGGCGGCCATGACGGACTGCAGCCCGCCGTGGCGGGCGGCCCCTACGGCGCCGACCGGCTGATGGAGGCTCTCGACTACGCCACGGCGCTCACCGAGGCCCTGGATGCGGCGGGACTGGCCTGGGAGCAGCTGCACCCGGAATATGGCCAGGGGCAGTTCGAACTCTCGCTGGCACCGGGATCGCCGCTGCAGGCTGCCGACAGGCTGGTGCTGGCCAGGCTTCTGATTCAGCGGGTGAGCCGCCGCTTCGGCTGGCGCTGCAGCTTCAGCCCCAAACCCTTCGCGGAGCAGGTGGGGAACGGCGGCCATCTGCATCTGAGCGTGCGCCGCCACGGCCAGCCGCTGCTGGAGGGGGGCGAGGGCCCCGGGGGACTTGGGCGGGAGGGCACCGCCCTGCTGGCCGTGCTGCTCCGGCACCTGCCCGCCCTGCTGCCCTTGGCCTGCAACAGCGCCGTGTCGTACCGGCGGCTGGCGCCGGGGACCTGGTCGGCGCCGTTCCAGGCCTGGGGGATCGAGAACCGCGAGGCGGCGTTGCGGCTGATCCCCGCCGAGGCCGACGGTGCCTCCGCCCACCTGGAGCTGAAGGTGGCAGATCTGAGCGCCAACCCCTACCTGCTGCTCGGCGCGGTGATGGCCGTGCTGGCTGAAGCGCCCGCCGACGTGCAGGAGAGCACGGCGTGGCCAGCGCTGCCCGAGCCGGTGGTAGGGGATCCGGCCCGCTCGGGCGAAGCCGCCCCTCCGCGGCTGCCAGCCACCCTCGCGGAGGCCAGCCAGGCCTTCGCCGCAAGCACCCTGCTGCGCCGGGCCCTGGGAGATCCGCTGCATGCCTCCCTGATCGATTCCCAGCAGGCGGAGATTCGCCGGGCCGAGGGACTGGGCGATGAAGCCCTGCTGGCGGCCAGCCGCTGGTGGCCCATCGTGGGGGGGCTCTAGGCCGGCCGGATCCCCATGCTGCAGTCGCTGCTGGCCATCGCCGGGCTCACGGCCGCTGGCTGGTGGCTGGCCAGCGCCACCGCCATCGGTCGCCAGCTGGGGGTGACCCTGCTGGTGCTGTTCCTGGGTCTGGTGGCCACCAACTTGCTGGGCTGGCGGCCGGAGCCGGCCGCCGAGGCGCTGGTGAACGGTCCGCTCACCTCGCTGGCGATCGCGCTGCTGCTGCTGGCGGTGGATCTGCGCCGGGTGTGGCCCGGCGCCCAGCGGCTGCTGCCGCCGTTCGCGGCTTCGGTGGTGGCCGCCGTGGTGGGCACCTCCCTGGGGGCACTGCTGCTGTGGAGAGCGCTTGGCAACGACCTGCCGGCCCTGAGCGGCCTGTTCACGGCAACCTTCAGCGGCGGCAGCCTCAACTTCGTGTCGGTGGCACGCACCCTGCGGCCGCCGGACAGCCTGCTCCTGGTGGCCACCGCCGCCGACCACGTGGTGTTCAGCCTCTGGTTTCTGATCTCCCTGGCGCTGGGACGGCGCACCGACGTCGGTCAGGCCGAACGGGCAGCCAGTCCTGTGGACGACCCGTTGACCCATCCGGAGCAGGCCCTGCTCAGCCGGGCGGGCGCCGTGGCTCTGCTGTGGGGCGTGGTGATCGTGGTGCTGAGCCAGGCCGCCACCGGGGTGCTGCAGCGCTGGTGGAGCGGCCTGCCCGGAATCCTGGTGCTCACCACCACCGCCCTGCTCGCGGCCCAGATCCCTGCGGTGGCACGGGCCCGTCTCAGCTACCCCCTCGGCCTGCTGCTGATCCAGCCCTTCTTCACGGTGATCGGGCTCAACTCGCCGGTGCAGGGACTGCTGGGGGAGGGGCGCTGGGTGCTGCTGCTAGCCGCCCTGGTGGTGGCGACGCAGGCCGTCTGCGTTCTGCTGCTCGGCCGGATCTGGCGATGGGGGCGGGCCGAGAGTCTGGTGGGCTGCCAGGCGGCGGTGGGGGGCCCCAGCACGGCCCTGGCCCTGGCCGGTGCCGTGCGCCGCCCCGATCTGGCCCTGCCGGGGGTGGCCATCGGGCTGCTCGGCTATCTGGTGGGCACCTATCTCGGACTGATCGTGGCGGCGGTGGTGGCGGCGCTGGTGGCGGGCCTGGGCTCGTAGAGCTCCGGCCGGCGGTCGTCGAGGTAGCGGGTGGCGGCTGGGTGCAGGGGTGGGTAATCGCCCGGCACGCAGTCGGCCACCAGCAGGGTGGGCTCGGGCCGGGCCGCCACCAGCAGGTCACCGTGCGGACCGGCCACGACGCTGTTGCCCAGATAGGCCGCCATCACCCGGCCGTTCACGGTCTCCTCGCCGCAACGGTTGGCATAGGCCACGAAGCAATCGTTCTGGATGGCATTCGCCGGGATGAGCGAACGCGACACGTCGGGATAGGGACGGTCGGTGTGCTCTCCGGTGCTGAGCATGGCCCAGGCATCGGCGGCTGTGGGGATCAGGATCAGGCGCGCCCCCTCCAGAGCCAGGCGGCGGCTTAGTTCCGGGAACTCGGCCTCGTAGCAGTTGAGCAGTCCCACGGGAACGCCGTTCACCGGTTGCACCGTGAAGGCGGACCCCTCCTCGTCCAGCAGGTAGCCGGGGCTCCAGCAGCGCTTCTCGTCCGGACCCCACAGGTGGGTCTTGCGGTAGTTGCGCAGCAGCGCTCCATCCCGGTCGAACAGGGCGATGGCGTCGTAGAAGCGCTCCTCACCCCCCACCTCCGCCCGTTCCGGATAGGGACAGGCGATCGCCAGGCCATGGCGGCGGGCGGCGGCGGCCACGCGGCCAAGGCTGGGACCATCCAGCGGCTCTGCCAGGGCCCTGGCCAGCGCAGGCGTGACGATGTAGCCGCTCAGGTACAGCTCCGGAAAGGCCAGCAGCTGCACCTGCTGGGCGGCAGCCAGCGCCGCCACCTGCTCCAGCCGCTGCAGGTTCTCCTCCAGCGCCTCGGGCGTGGCCGCGGTGCCGGTGCCCTGCCAGAGCGCCAGCCGCAGCCCCTCCCCCGGCTCAGGGGGCTGGGGGAGGACATAGGTCTGCAGGCGGTAGCGCTCGGGCATCGAGGGGGGGTCAGTCATGGTCAGTCTCCGCCGGGAATTGCGCTGGTGGGGCGGTTGGCCAGGCCCTGGCGCCGCTGCCAGACGGCGCTGGCCAGCAGGATCAGGGCCATGGCCCCATAGCCCGCCGCCCAGGACCTGCCCACGCCCCAGCCCAACTGCAACACCGTGTCAGCCTGGTCGAAGCGCCAGGCGTGGATCACTCCGAACCAGGACGCCAGTGCCGCCACGCCGGCACAGAGGGCGGCGGCCAGAAAGCGCTGCTCGATCACGTACACCAGCAGGGCCGAGAGCAGCATCGCCGTGATGATCAGGCCCTGCTCCAGGGCGAAGGCGCCACTGGCCCACACATCGGCCCGCTGCAGGGGCTCCAGCAGGGCCGGGCCGAAGGGTGCGGCCGCCGTGCCGGCGCCGCCGGCCCGCAACCCGGCCTTGAGCATCAGCGCCCCCCAGCCCGCCAGCCCAGGCAGAAGCCCGAGCACCACCGCCGGCGCATGGCGGCGCGGTGTGGCCTCGAAGGCCTGCGCCGCCATCACAACGCCCAGATAGAGCACGATCGCCATGCCGGCCTCGATCGGCACCAGCTGGCCGATCACCCCGAACGCTCCCAGCAGGCAGGCGGCGCCCATCAGCAGGCCGTTCACCCAGGAGTAGCCGATGCGCGCTCCCATCGCCTTCCAGCCGGGATGGCCGATGTAGATGGTGGTGGGGAAGCAGGAGCCGAACAGGGCCGCCGCCATGGTGCCCACCCCATTGATCAGCAGCGATTCCCGCACCGGATAGCGATCGCCTGCCGCCTCGGCGCTCTCCAGGTTCTGCAGGGAGCCGATCACGTTGAACAACCCCATGGGCACGATCACCCCCAGCCAGGGCAGCAGCTCACCGCGGGCCTCCCACAGGGCCTGCAGCTGAAGCACCGGCAGGTGCAGACCCAGCTGGGCGGTGGCCAGGCTCCAGGCGGCCGGCTCGATCCGCAGCAGCCCGCTGCTCCAGGCCAGTGCCATGCCCAGCAGCACCGCCACCAGACCGCCGGGCAGGGGCAGCCGCAGCCGGCCGAAGTACACCACCAGGATCACCGCCAGCACGGCCAGGCCCACCAGGGGCTGGGCATAGGTGCGCAGCAGAAAGCCCAGGGCGATGTAGCCCAGGGCAATGCCCGCCAGGGTGGAGAGCAGGGCGGCGCGGGGCAGCCAGCGGCGCAGCACCTGGGCCACGAAGGAGCCGCCCGTCTCGATCAGGCCCGAGCCCAGGCAGGCCATCAGCCCCGCCTGCCAGGAGAGGGTCACCGCCTGGGCCTCGGACAGGCCGGCCGCGAGGCCGGAGAGTTTCACGGGCAGCATCACCAGGAACATGTAAGCGAACAGGCTCACCGTGTTGATGCCGTAGGGCAGCGCGGTGCGCACTCCCCGGCCCTCCAGCCGGTCGAGGCGGTGCGCCTGGCGGGCATAGGCCAGGTTGCCCACCACCAGGCTGAGGCCCGTGGCCGGCAGGATCGTGCCGAACACCAGTCCATCCGGGTACCCGAGCAAGCCACGGCACAGCGCCAGGATCAGCAGGATCTGGATCAGGTTGTCGAGGGCGAGGCCCAGCAGCCCGTCCCAGTCGCCCCTCACCCACCAGCGCGGCTTGATCGGGGCCATGACAACCGGCTGGGGCGCCCCCCCAGAATGCCGCCAGAAGAGCCGGCGCCGGGAGTGGGCCGCAACCCGATGCCGATCAGCGCCAGGCCGATCATCGACGTGCGCCAGCTCAGCAAGCGCTACCGGGTGGCCGAGAAGCGCCCCGGGCTGGTGGGCACCTTCCAGCACCTGCTGCAGCGCCGCTACCGGGAGGTGTGCGCCGTGCAGGGCGTGAGCTTCGCGATCGAACCAGGGGAGATGGTGGGCTTCCTCGGCCCCAACGGTGCGGGCAAGACCACCACCCTCAAGATGCTCACCGGCCTGATCCACCCCAGCGGCGGCTCGGTGCGTGTGGCGGACTGCGTTCCCTTCGAGCGGCGCGAACGGTTCCTGCAGCAGATCACCCTGGTGATGGGCAACCGCCAGCAGCTGATCTGGGATCTGCCCGCCCTCGACTCCTTCCGGGTCAATGCGGCGGTGTACGGCATCGACAGCGCCACGGCCGAGCGCCGCATCGGCGAGCTGGCCGAGATGCTGGAACTGGGCCCGGAGCTGCGCCGCCCCGTGCGCAAGCTCTCCCTCGGCCAGCGGATGAAGGCCGAACTGCTGGCCGCCCTGCTCCACCGACCTGCCGTGCTCTTCCTCGATGAGCCCACCCTGGGGCTGGATGTGAATGCCCAGGCCCGCGTGCGCGACTTCCTGGACGACTACAACCGCCGCACCGGCGCCACGGTGCTGCTCACCAGCCACTACATGGGCGACATCACGGCCCTGTGCGAACGGGTGCTGCTGATCCATGAGGGCCAGCTCTTCCACGATGGTCCGCTGGCCCGCCTCACCCAGGACCTGGCCCCCCACCGGGAGGTGCGGCTGGAGCTGGAGGAGCTGCAGCCGGCCGGCAGCTTCGCGGCCTATGGCCTGGTGGATGCGCACCAGGGCCACCACGTGCGGCTGCGCATCCGGCGCGAGCAGCTCACCGAACGGGTGGCGTCCCTGCTGAGTGCCTTCGCCATCAGCGATCTGGAGGTGAGTGATCCACCCATCGAGCAGCTGATCGGCGACCTCTTCCGCCGAGAGGATCGCCAGGCCCAGGGCACGCCATGAGCCCCACCGTCACGAGGACCGTCGCCAGGGCCGTCAGCAGGGCGGGCAGGATCGCCCGGGTGCTGCTGGAAACCCAGTACGCCTACATGCTCGAGTACCGCGCCGAGATCGCCCTGTGGGTGCTCTCGGGGGTGCTGCCCCTGATCATGCTCGGCGTGTGGAGCGGTTCGGGCGCCTCCGAGGCCGCCGGGCTCAGCCCGGTGCAGCTGCGCCGCTACT
>NZ_DS990556.1:439604-447753 GCF_000155635.1 Cyanobium sp. PCC 7001 | reverse complement strand
TGCTGGGGATCCTGGCCATTCCGGCCGTGTTTCTGCTCCGCTTCCTGATCCAGACCGTGGTGGCGATGGCCTGCTTCTGGACGGAACGCGCCGCTGCCCTCGATCGGCTGCTGATGATTCCCTACCTGTTCCTCTCCGGTCTGGTGGCCCCGCTCGACACCTTCCCACCCGGGATGCGGCGCCTGGCCGAGGCCACCCCCTTCCCCTGGATGGTGGACTTCCCGGCCCGGCTGCTGGCGGGGGCGCCGGTGGATGTGGGCCAGGGCTTTGGCGCCATCGCGGCCTGGTGCGTCCTGGCGCTGCCGATCGCCGCCTGGCTGTGGCGGCAGGGGCTGCGGCGCTACGGGGCCATGGGGGCGTGATGGGAGAGCGGGCGCGGCAGGGCCTGCTGAGGCGCTACTGGCGCAGCCTGGGCTGCTTCTGGACCACGGCCCTGAACGCCGAACTGGAATACCCCGCGAATTTCTGGATCGAGGCCCTCTCGGTGCTGGGCAACCTGGCCGGCAGCCTGTTCGTGCTGGGCCTGCTGTTCGGTGGCCCCGCCCGCGCAGATGGGGCGCAGCTGGGCGGCTGGAGCTGGGATCAGGCCCTGGTGGTGCTGGGCCTCTACACCCTGCTGGAAGGGTTCACCACCAGCCTGCTGCAGCCCAACCTCAGCCGGATCGTGGGGCATGTGCAGACCGGCAGCCTCGACTACGTGCTGCTCAAGCCCGTGGACAGCCAGTTCTGGCTCTCGACCCGCATGCTCTCGCCCTGGGGCCTGCCCGGTGTTGTGGCCGGCCTGGCCCTCTGCGGCTGGGCCGCCGGTCGCGCGGGAGCCCGCTGGCACCCCACGGGCGTGCTGCTGGCTCTGGCGCTGGTGCTCGCCAGCGCCGTGATCCTCTACAGCCTCTGGTTCGTGCTGGCGGCCCTCAGCATCTGGTTCGTGAAGGTGTGGAACGCCACCGAAGTGCTGCGCTACACCCTGGTGGCCGGCCGCTATCCAGTGAGCGCCTACCCCGCAGCCCTGCGGCTGGTGTTCACCTTCGTGCTGCCCGTGGCCTTCCTCACCACCGTGCCGGCCGAAGCGATCCTGGGCCGGGGGCACCCGGCCTGGGCTGTGGGAGGTCTCCTGGTGGCGGCCGTGTGCTTCGCGGCAAGCCGCTGGTTCTGGCGGTTCGCCCTGCGCCACTACACCTCCGCCTCGAGCTGAATCAGCTTCGAGCTGAGTCAGGCGGCGGCTGGCTGCAGGGTGACCTGCAGGGTGTCCGGCTGCCCCCAGTCCCCCTCCACGCGGAGGGCGGGCTGGTTGGCGCTGAGGTGGCGCAGGATCCAGAAGATCGGCTCCGGTGACGGCACGGTCTGGCCTTTGGCCTGCAGGCCCTGCTGCAGCTGCGCGAGGCTGCGGGTCTGCCCGTCGGCCAGCAGGCTCTCCAGCTTCGCCTGCAGATCCAGGATCGAGGCGGCGGCCAGCTTGCCGGCCTCGACGCCGGGCTGGTTGTAGGCGTTGATGTTCACCAGTTCGCCGTAGAGCCCCACGGCCCGCTCGAACAGGGCCACGAGGGCACCGAGGGCCTGGGCGTCGAAACGGCGCAGGGTGATCGCCATGCTCTGGCGGCCGCTCTCCATCAGAGCCGTGCGGGTGCCCAGCAGAAAGCCTTCGAGCACGTCACCCGGACGCTCCCCGTGCAGAGCGGGGATGTCGGTGGGGTCGTCGAGGGCTTCGATGAAGGTCACGAAGAAGTTGTCCACACCGTCGCGCAGCTGCTGCACGTAGGCGTGCTGGTCGGTGGACCCCTTGTTGCCGTAGACGGCGATGCCCTGGTTCACCACCTGGCCATCGCGGTCGAGCTTCTTGCCCAGGCTCTCCATCACCAGCTGCTGCAGATAGCGGCTGAATGTGGCCAGGCGGTCGCGGTAGGGCAGCAGCACCATGTCGCGCTCGCCGCGGCCGTGGCCCGCCACATGCCAGGCGGCCGCCATCAGCGCCGCGGGATTGGCGGTGAGGGACGCCGTGCGGGTGGCCTCATCCATCTGGGCGGCCCCGGCCAGGAAGCCCCGCAGATCAGTGCCGATCAGGGCCGCCGGCAGCAGACCCACCGCGCTGGTGATGCTGGTGCGCCCGCCCACCCAGTCGAACATGTCGAAACGGGCCAGCCACTGTTCCCGCTCCGCCAGCTGGTCGAGACGGCTGCCCAGCATGGTCACGGCCACGGCCTGGCGGGCCCAGTGGCCGCCCTGGCTGGTGAGGCGCTCGCGCACCTGCTCCATGGCGATGCGCGGCTCCGGGGTGCCTCCCGACTTGCTGACCACGATCACCAGGGTGGTGGCGAGGCGATCGTGCAGGCGGCCCAGGATGCGGCTGATGCCCTGCGGATCCACGTTGTCGATGAAGTGGAACGGCAGGCCGCTGGTCTCCTGCTGCAGGGCCTCGATCATCAGCAGGGGGCCCAGCCCTGAACCGCCGATGCCGATCCAGAGCACATCGGTGAAGGCTTGCCCACCGGGAGCCGCCAGGGTGCCGGAGAGCACGTTGCGGCCGAAGGCCTCGATCTGATCGATCTCGCTGGCGATGTGGCGGGCGGTGGCGGCATCGGGGGCCAGCTGGGGCGCCCGCAGCCAGTAGTGCCCCACCATCCGCTGCTCATCGGGGTTGGCGATGGCGCCGCCCTCCAGCGCCGCCATGGCCGCGAAGGCTTTGGTGAAGCCGGGCTGAAGCCGGTCCAGGTCGTCCTGGTTCAGCGCCATCCGGCTCACATCCAGCCAGAAGCCCAGCTCCTCGTGGTGCCAGAGCAGCTCGCAGAACCGGCTCCACTGAGTGACGGCATCGGAGCCATTGAAGTCGGCAGGCATGGAGGCGGCAGGGTTGGCGTCGCACGACGCCGAGGTCTGGCCTGCCGAACCTAGGCGTGATCGTGCCGATGGACAGGACGCAGGGGTCGGCGACTGGACCGTTCTGGCCAAGAAGGCAGGGGTTGAAATTGTTCTTAAGATCCGAAGGCAGTTCGACGGGATCCATGTGCGCTTCGGCTCCACTTCGGTGAAGCTGGCCTCGCGCCAGGGCCCTGGACGGGACAGCGCCTCCGGGGATCACATCGTCTGCCGAGCCTTGTTCTGCCGAGCACTGTTCTCTAGAGCACTGTTCTGCCCACCTGCGGCACGCCGCAGGCTCAGGGGTCTTGGGGTTCTGGCGAGCCTGGGGCTTGCAGCCTCGATGCCGCTCGGCCAGCTGCACGACGCTCCCACCCTGGTGCTGCAGCCGGGCCTGAGCGACAGCGTGTACTACCCCGAGGACAACCCCAACCCGGATCCGCTGCAGTTCTCGCCCAGTGAGCTGCAGGAGCTTCAGCGCCGCTTCGGTGTGCACGGTCCCCAGCCGCAGCTGGCCCAGCTGTTCACCGAAGGCATCGACCAGTTCGAACCCCTGCGGAACCACACCCTGGCGCGGCTGGAGGATCTGCGGCCGGTGATCCTTTCCGCCTCGGCCCAGCATCGGATCAATCCGCTGCTGGTGGCGGCGGTGCTGTTCGACGAGATGCGGCACGCCAAGCCGGGGGAGGACCTGCCCATCGCCGCCCACTCCGGACTGTTCAGCACCCATGGCCCGGCCCAGCTCGGCCTGGGCGAGATGGTGCACCAGGGCCTGCTGAGCCCCGATGCCTCCCCGGAGGAGGTGATGGAGGCGCGGCGTCAGCTGCTCGATCCGCAGCAGAACGTGGTGCTGCTGGTGGGCAAGTTCACCCGGCTCAGCGAGGCTCTGGGCCTGCCCCGCGACCGGGTGCTGCAGGCCAGCGCCGATCCCCGTGACGCCAAGGCGCTGGCCACCCTGGCCTACCTGCACAACGGCAAGCTCGACTACCCCCGCCGCATCCTGCGCTCGATGCAGGACCCCGCGCTGCACGCCCTGCTCTACGGCAGCCGCCGGCCGGCCCTCTCTCCCCTGATCTGATCAGCTGCTCGGATCAGCTGATCTGAGCCGGCTCAGCACAAGGCGCCGAGGCTCTCCAGCCGGCGCTGCAGGGCGCCCCAGTCGAAGCTGCGGGGGTCCGCCCGCTCACCCCCCAGATCAACGGCGCGGTGCGTGGTGATGTGATCGGGGGGAATCGGGTAACGCTCCATCCAGTCGGCCAGCAGGGCGGCCAGGGCGTCGTACTGGGCTGCGGTGTAGCCGCTGTGGCTGGGGCCGTCGTCCTCGCCGTCGAGGGGGGTTTCCAGGCTCACGTGCAGCGCGAAGTTGTTCACCGACCCCCGAAACTCCGGATTGGTCACCACCCACTGGCCGCGGAAGGCGGAGTTGCCGGCACCGAAGGCCCGCTGCTCCGGATCGAGCAGCAGCACGGTCTTGCCGTCGAGGCCGATCACGGCGTGGTAACTCACCTGGTCTTCATCGCGGGGGTGAGGCGTGAGGAACGTGTTGATGGCCGAGCCGATACCGAAGACGGTTTCGTGCAGCACCACCACCCGCGGGGTGGGATCGAGGGGATTGCCGAAGGCATCACGGCTGTAGCGGATGCCGTAGTTGGTGGGGTGGATTCGCAACCGCACCGGCTTGGTGCGCAGCTGTTCCAGGAGGGCGCGCAGCCGCTGACTCTGGGGCCCGTTGGCGGCCGCCAGACAGCGGGGGGACGTCATGGGGGAGGTCCAGCGGCTCTCCGAGGGCGGGCCTGGGGCATTGCGGCGGCCAGGTTCCGGAGCCATCGGGGGCTGGCGCACCTCCTCGAGCAGTTCCAGCAGCGAAGCCCTGCTGCCGTTCCCCGCCTCGGCATCCGCCAGGCCCCGGCTGATCCAGCCGATCACGCCCAGCACCAGCATGCCCGCCGCCGCCACGGCCGCCACGAGAAGGGGTTGCTGGCGCAGGTTCATGGACACTCCAGGGCAAGCCAGCGTTGGCGGCGGGCCTCCGCCGCGGGCTCGGCGCCGGGATCGATGCGCAGGCTCCAGGCCTCCACCGCCGGAGGCCCGGGCTGGAGATCGGCGCTGCGCACCTGACCGTCACGGACGTAGAGCACCTGCAGGGGAGCACCCGGATCGACGCTGGCCAGCACGGCCTTCAGGTCCTCGGACTGCCGCAGGCGCCACCCGTTCAGGGCCAGCAGTTCATCGCCCACCGTCAATCCAGCCCGTTGCGCTGGAGAGTCACGCACAACACGCTGCACCGTCAAGCCCTCGGGCCTGCCCTGCAGCTGCCAGCCCAGCCAGACGGTTTCGGAGCGGCGGCTCTCCAGGCTCAGCCCCACATCGGCCAGATGCTCGGCCAGGGGGGGATCCTCCACGCCGTCCAGCCAGGCGGGCAGCAGGGTGGCGAGGTCGGGGGCTCCGGCCGCGAAGGCCTCGATCAGATCGGCTTCGCGGTAGCCCCGACCGACGCGGCCCAGCCGCTGCCACAGGTGTCGCAGCACCGCCGGCAGACCGCTGCCATGGCGCCGCAGGTGCAGATCGAGCACCAGGGCCAGCACCGCTCCCTTGAGGTAGTAGCTGATCTGGTTGTTGGGGGAGTGGGCATCGGCGCGGTAGAGCTTCACCCAGGCCTCCTCGCCGCTCTGCCGCAGGCTCTGCACCGCCCGGCCGGGAGTGAGCAGATAGCGGCTGAGGTCGGCGCCGAGATCCTCCAGCAGCCCATCCAGGCTGCCGAGCCCTGCACTGAAGGGCAGCAGCTGATCCACGTAGCTGGTGATGCCCTCGGCGAACCAGAGGGTGGGGATCACCACGGCCTGGCCGTAGCTGTAGGGGGTGAGTTCGGCGGGGCGCAGGCGCCGCACGTTCCACTGGTGCAGGTACTCGTGGGCCACCAGCTGCAGCAGTTTGCGGCGGCCGTCGGGACGGGCCAGGCGACGGCGGCCGTACTGGAGCACGGTGCTGGTGTCGTGCTCCAGCCCTCCGTAGCCATCGGCATTGAGGTGCAGCACGAACAGGTAGTGGTCCGCGGCGGGCCGCTCCACCCCCATCAGCCGGCAGCAGGCCAGGCACACCTGCTCCACATCCGCCAGCCAGCGGGCGTCCTCCTCCACAGGATCGTTGCCGGCCAGGGTGCGTCCCCAGCTGACCCAGCGGTGGGGGACCCCGGCCACGCTGAAGCTGTGGCAGGGGTGGGGGCCCACCTCCACGGGAGTGTCCACCAGCTGGTCGAAATCGCGGGCGGTCCAGGTGCCCTCCGGATCGGCGGGCAGGGGCACGAAGGGCCTCCAGCCTGGCGGCAGCTCGAGCACGAGGCGATGGGGGCTCCACCGCTCCCCCTCCAACTCCAGCGCCACTGCTGCCAGGGCCAGGAAGCCGTGATCGCCATCCAGGTGGCAGGTGCGCACCGTGAGCTCGGTGGCGAGGATGCTGTACCGGATCTCGAGGGGTTCGAGGCCGGGAAGCACCAGCTCCCACTGGCTTGGTCCCACCCGGCGGGGCTGGTGCTCCACCCCCGCCTGCTCGATCACCAGCCCCTCGAGCTGGCGCACGTAGTCGCGGATCAGGTAGGAGCCCGGGGTCCAGGCCGGCAGGGCGAACCGCAGCTGCCGGCGGGAGGGTTGGTAGCGGAGCCGCACCCCCACCAGGTGGGATTCGGGAGCGCGGAGATCGAGACAGAGGCTGGGCGGGAACGGACTGGGCAAGAACGACGAGGGCACCGCAGCTGACTCAGGCGCTGAAGCTCAAGTGGACGGGACCATGGGCGGTGCCCTCGAACTGAAGCTGCGCGTCCTTCACCGCGCTGCGGGCCGCGTAGGCACGGGTGAGCCTGGCCAGCAGCGCCTGCAGGGAACGACTGCGGCTGAGGCGCTGCAGATCCCCCACCAGCGCCAGGCTGCCGTCGGGCTGACGCCGCCAGCCCAGGGTTCCACCACCCTGGAGGTGAACCCGGAGCACCACGGCCTGGCTTTCCTCGGCGAAGCCCTGGAGCACCCCACCCCACAGGGGCACCAGACCGGCGGCCTCAAGGGTCGCGGCCAGCGTTTCAGGGTCGCGGAACAGGGTTGGCAGGATGGAGAGATGGGACATGAACCCGATGCCCGCTTTACACGACACTAGCGATGCCGGGCTGAGCATCCAGTGGCCATTGCCACCGCACGATCCGGAGGAATCCCCCAACGGGCAGGCCGTGAGGCTGGGGGTGATGGCCTCGGGCAACGGCAGCAACTTCGAGGCCCTGGTGACGGCCTGCCGTGAAGGCCGGTTGCATGGGGAGGTGAGCCTGCTGGTGGTGAACAAGCCCCAGTGCGGCGCCCTGCAGCGGGCCGAACGGCTGGGGGTGCCCTGCCTTCTGCTTGACCACCGCCTCCATGACAGCCGGGAATCCCTCGATCACGCCCTGATCACCGCCTTCCGCCAGGTCCGGGCGGATCTGGTGGTGATGGCGGGCTGGATGCGGATCGTCACCCCCACCCTGATCGCCGCCTTCCCCAACCGGCTGGTGAACATCCACCCCTCCCTGCTGCCCAGCTTTCGCGGCATCGACGCCGTGGGCCAGGCCCTCGCCGCCGGCGTGACCCTCAGCGGCTGCTCAGTGCACCTGGTGAGCGAGGAGGTGGATGCGGGCCGCATCCTGGTGCAGGCCGCGGTGCCGGTGCTGGCCAGCGACAGCCGCGAGCGGCTCGCGGCCCGGATTCAGCGGCAGGAGCACCGGCTCCTGCCGCTGGGGGTGCGGCTGGCGGCCCGGGCCCTAGGGATAGAAGGGCAGTAGGGGCAGCCCGGTGGTGGCCTCGAGACCAGCCATCAGGTTGAGGCACTGCACCCCCTGGCCCGCCTGCCCCTTCACCAGGTTGTCGATCGCCCCCATCACGATCAACTGCCCGGTGCGGGGATCGGCCTGCACCGAGAGCAGTGCCCGGTTGGTCTGGCGCACCCACTTGGTGGAGGGATAGGTGCCCACGGGCAGCACCTCCACGCAGGGGCTGCCGGCATAGGCCGACTCCACCACGGTGCGGCAGTCGTCGGCGGTGAGCCCGGGATCCCGCAGGCGGCAGTACACCGTGGCCAGCAGGCCGCGCACCATCGGCACCAGGTGGGGGGTGAACTGCAGCTGGATCGTCTCCCCGGCCACCTGGCTGGCGATCTGCTCGATCTCACTGGTGTGGCGATGGCCCACCACGCCATAGGGGGCGATCGCCTCGGCGGCCTCCGCCAGCAGCAAGTGCTCCTTGGCGGCGCGGCCGCCGCCGCTGGTGCCGGTCTTGGCATCCACCAC
>NZ_DS990556.1:374517-439447 GCF_000155635.1 Cyanobium sp. PCC 7001 | reverse complement strand
TCCGGCAGGCCGTACACCGCTTCGGCGCAGAGCTCATCGTCCTGCCGGGGAACGGCCCGGGCTTCGGCCGCATAGGTGGCCTGCCAGGCCGCCAGGGAGCGGTAGCGGTAGTCGGCGGAGAGATCCACCACCCGCACGCCGCGATCGAGCAGGGCCGGCACCAGCTGGGCCGCCAGGCCGTTGGGCAGGCTCAGCACGGCGAAGTCGGCGGCGGCGGCGATCGCCTCGGGATCGGGGCTCTGCACCACCGGGTCGCCGGGCAGGGGCAGGAACGGGGTGATCTCGCTCCAGCGCTTGCCGCTGCTGCGTTCTCCGCCCAGAAAGGTCACCTCCAGGGCCGGATGGCCCTGGAGGAGCCGCAGGGTCTGCAGACCGCCGTACCCACTGGCACCGATCACGGCAACGCGCTGGCTGGCCATGGCGGAACGTTCACCGTGGGACGACCCGGGCTTTATAAAGGATGATTGCGCCCTGACCTGTCCGGCGCCGTCCCAGGGAAACCCTTCTCCGCCCCTTCCCCTCCTCGCCGTTGGCCCTCCTGCGCGACCCGTCACCCAACCCGGCCCCTCAGGACCAGGATCCCGGCAGCCCGGCGGCGGCGGTGCCCATCCGGTTCGATGCCATCGCCGATGCCCTGGCGGCCATCCGCAACGGCGAATCGATCGTGGTGGTGGATGACGAAAACCGCGAGAACGAGGGCGATCTGATCTGCGCCGCCCAGTTCGCCACGCCGGAGCAGATCAACTTCATGGCCACCGAGGCCCGGGGTCTGATCTGCCTGGCCATGGAGGGGGAACGGCTCGACGCCCTCGATCTGCCGCTGATGGTGGATCGCAACACCGACGAGAACCAGACCGCCTTCACCGTGAGCGTGGACGCGGGCCCGGAGAACGGGGTGAGCACCGGCATCTCGGCCGACGACCGCGCCCGCACCATCCAGGTGGCGATCCATCCCGGCACCCGCCCCAGCGATCTGCGCCGGCCCGGGCACATCTTTCCGTTGCGCGCCCGCCAGGGAGGCGTGCTCAAACGGGCCGGCCACACGGAAGCCGCCGTCGACCTGGCCCGCCTCGCCGGCCTCTACCCCGCCGGGGTGATCTGCGAGATCCAGAACCCCGATGGTTCGATGGCCCGCCTGCCCCAGCTGGCCGCCTATGCCGCCCGCCACGGCCTGCGGCTGATCAACATCGCCGATCTGATCCGCTACCGCCTCGACACCGAGCGGTTCGTGCGCCGCCAGGCCGAGGCAGCCCTGCCCAGCAGCTTCGGCGAATTCCGCGCCATCGGCTATCGCAACGAGCTCGACGGCAGCGAACACGTGGCGATCGTGAAGGGACACCCGGAGCGGGCCCCAGGCCCGGTGCTCGTGCGGGTGCACAGCGAGTGCCTCACCGGCGATGCCTTCGGCTCCCTGCGCTGCGACTGCCGGCCCCAGCTGGAGGCCGCCCTGCGGATGCTGGAGGAGGCCGGTGAGGGGGTGGTGGTGTACCTGCGCCAGGAGGGCCGTGGCATCGGCCTGATCAACAAGCTCAAGGCCTATTCCCTCCAGGACACGGGCCTGGACACGGTGGAGGCGAACGAACGGCTGGGCTTCCCCGCCGATCTGCGCAACTACGGCGTGGGGGCCCAGATCCTCAGTGATCTCGGGGTGCAGCGTCTGCGCCTGATCACCAACAACCCCCGCAAGATCGCCGGTCTCGGCGGCTACGGGCTGCAGGTGGTGGATCGGGTGCCGCTGGTGATGGATGCCGGCGTTCACAACGCGGCCTATCTGGCCGTGAAACGCTCCAAGCTCGGCCACCTGATGGGGGAGGGTCCCAGCTGCCCCCTCGGCCCCACCGCGGTGCTGGCCTGGAGCGGCACCAGCGATGACCACACGCTGGCGGAGCGGCTGGAGCACCTGCAGGCCTGGGCCCTGGAGCAGGGGCTTCAGCTGGGCCGGGAGGAGCATCCCCGCCTGCTGGCCCTGCTGCACCAGCCGGCCCTGGCCGTGCTGATCGGCCCCGGGGCGGGCCAGGAGAGCCTGGCGGAGGCGGGCCTCACCGACCTGCTGCAGCGGCTGGCCCGCTGGCCACACACCCGCGGCGTGGCGCTGCTGCTGGCCCCGGATGCCCAGCGCACCAATCACCCGCAGGCGCAGCTCGAACCCCAGCACCGGCCCCTGGCGGAGCTGCTGGCGGCCGGGGGAACGGCTCTGCCCCTCAAGGCCGAAGCCTTCCTGGTGTGGGGCTAGCGGCGGGGCCGAAGCCCCGCTGCCGGTCCCAGTGCTGAGACCTCAGGGCTGAGACCTCAGTCCTGAGGCTCAGTCCTGAATGGTCACCTTGTTGATGCGGGTGCCGTTCTTGAGGGCCATCACCACGTCCATGTTGGGGGTATGGCCGAACACGGTGTGCACACCGTCCAGGTGGGGCTGGGCGTCGTGGCAGATGTAGAACTGCGAGCCACCCGTGTTGCGGCCGGCGTGGGCCATGGCGAGGGTGCCGGCCTTGTGCTTCTGGCTGTTGATCTCGCAGTCGATCTGGTAGCCGGGGCCGCCCGTGCCGGCCATGCCGCGGGAGCCCTCACGGCTGTTGGGGCATCCGCCCTGGGCCATGAAGCCGGGAATCACCCGGTGGAAGGCCAGACCGTCGTAGAAGCCCTCCTTGGCCAGCTTGGTGAAGTTGGCGACGGTGTTCGGAGCGTCGGTGTCGAACAGGTCCAGTTCGATCGTGCCGGCATCCGTCTCCATCAGGGCTTTGGTCACGGGCTCAGAGCGCAAAACACGACTGTATGGGGCCATGACGACAATGGGGGCCGGTTGCAGTCGGCCCTGCCCCGCTGCCCAGCCCCAACGAGAGCCCGATGCCTTCCTCCAGCCCCAGCCCCTCCTCCCCCACCCAGGCAACGGGGGCGACGGCAGCCTCCGTGGGTGGCGATCTGCGCCAGGCCCGGCTCGGGGTGCTGGGCGGCAGCGGGCTCTACGCCATGGAGGGACTGGAGGATGTGCGTGAGATCACGGTCGACACCCCCTACGGCCGCCCGTCGGACAGCCTGAGGCTGGGTCGCATCAATGACCTGGAGGTGGTGTTCCTGGCCCGCCATGGCCGCCACCACAGCTATCTGCCCAGCGAGGTGCCCTACCGGGCCAACCTCTGGGCTCTGCGCTCCCTGGGCGTGCGCTGGATCCTGTCGGTGTCAGCGGTGGGCTCGCTGCAGCAGCAGTTCCGCCCGCTGGACATGATGGTGCCGGATCAGTTCATCGACCGCACCCACCAGCGCCCCCTGAGCTTCTTCGGCGAGGGCGTGGTGGCCCATGTGACCGCTGCCGATCCGTTCTGCGCCGTGCTGAGCCGCCTGCTGGCCGATGTGGGCGAGAGCCTGATGCCCGCCGGCCGCCAGCTGCACCGCGGCGGCACCTACCTCTGCATGGAGGGTCCGGCCTTCTCCACCCGGGCGGAGTCGGAGCTCTACCGCAGCTGGGGCTGCAGCGTGATCGGCATGACGAACCACACCGAGGCGCGGCTGGCCCGGGAGGCGGAGATGGCCTATGCCACCCTGGCCATGGTCACCGACTACGACTGCTGGCACCAGGAGCACGCCTCGGTGTCCGTGGAGCTCGTGATCGACAACCTGCGCGCCAACGCTGCGCTGGCCCAGCAGATCGTGCGCATGGCCGCCGAGCGGATCGGTGATCTGCGCCCCACCAGCAGCTTCCACCAGGCCCTGCGCCATGCCCTGATGACACCACCGGAGCACGTGCCTCCCACGACCCGCCGCAAGGTGGACCTGTTCACCAGCCCCTACTGGGGTGCGTTCGCCGACTGAGCAGGGGCCAGGGTTGCGCCACAGGCCGCCAGGGTGTCGCGCAGGCTGGGACCGTGGGTCTCCAGCAGGGCCCGGGCCCGGTCGGCCTCCAGCCCGGAGGCCTCCATCAGCAGGGCCAGCTTCACCGAACCACCGGAGCGCTCCAGCAGCTCAGCCCCCCGGCTCCTGTCCACCCCGGCCAGATCCCGCAGGATGCGCAGAGCCCTGTCCTCCAGCTTGGCGTTGGTGACCGCCACATCCACCATGCGGTTGCCGTACACCTTGCCCAGCCTCACCATCACGCCGGTGGAGAGGATGTTGAGGGCCATCTTGGTGGCGGTGCCGGCCTTGAGGCGGGTGGACCCCGCCAGCAGTTCCGGGCCCGTGAGCAGGCGGATGTCGATGCTGCAGGGCATCGGCACCTGATCGGCGGGAACGCAGGCCATGGCGATGGCGAGGGCCCCGATGGCACGGGCGTGCTGCAGGCCGCCCCGCACGTAGGGGGTGGTGCCGCCGGCGGCGACGCCCACCAGGCAATCCCCCGGGCCGAAGCCCCGCTCCTCCAGGTCGCTGCGGCCGGCCTCCTCCAGATCCTCCAGCCCCTCGGAGCTGCGCAGCAGAGCCGGTGCTCCCCCAGCCAGCACCCCCTGCACCAGCTCGGGCGGCGTGCAGAAGGTGGGCGGGCACTCGGCCGCATCCAGCACCCCGAGCCGGCCGGAGGTGCCGGCACCGAGATAGAAGAGCCGCCCGCCGTCACGGAGCCGCCGGGTGATCGCCTCCACAGCGGCGGTGAGGGCCGGAGCCGCCTCGGCCACGGCCCGCTGGGGCTCCAGGTCGTTGCGGCAGAACAGATCCACCAGGGCCGCGGTGGGCAGCTGGTCGAGGGTGGCGCTGAGGGGATTGGCCTGTTCCGTGAGCAGATGGCCGCGATCGGTGCCCACGGCTGCACCCCCACTCACAACAGCCCCTCCAGCTGACGCCGGAAGGCCTCCAGCTCGGGATCGCCGCTGCTGATGGGCTCGGCGGCCGCCCGCTCGGCGCCGGCCGGCCGGCCGGGCTCACCGCCACCCACCGTGCCGGCGGCGGCGGCCTGCTCCTGCCAGTTGTGCACGTCCATGTTGCGCTCGGGGGGCGCGATCAGCAGCCGGTCCTCCGCCGTCTGGGGCAGGAAACCCACGGGCACGAAGCGGGCCTCGTAGCCGGAATCGCGGCAGAACTGCTCCATCTCGGAGCGATCGAGGGCCTCGACGCTGGGCACGGGGAAATCCTGGGCCTCGAGCAGACCGGCGTAGCGCTCGGCATCGTCCCGGGCTTCGAACAGCAGCACCACCGTGCGGCCGTTGATCTCGAGGGAGTGGATGCCCTCCTGATCGGTTCCTGGATCGAAGAGCAGCACGTGCACCGGCATGGGAATGGCGAAAGGTGCGGCAGGCTATCCAGTGTCTCATCGCTCGCCGATGGCCGGGCGATGGTGCCGGTGATCGCAACCCAGCGAGACAGCGCCGGAAGGCCGAGAGTCAGCCCTGGCAAGCGCCGGTTGCCGGGGTCAGAGCCCCATGGCGTCGCTCTCCCGCTGCTGGAGCGCCTCATCGGCCAGCTCCAGCAGGCGGCTGTAGAGGGCCGTTTCGGCATCGTCGAGCCGCTCCGGCAGCACGATCTTCACCTCCACCAGCTGGTCGCCGCGCTGCTCGCCCCAGCGCAGCCCTCGGCCACGCAAGCGCAGCAGCCGGCCGCTGGAGGAGCAGGGCGGCACCGTGAGCTTCACGGGCCCCCGCAGGGTGGGCACCACCACCTGGCAGCCGAGGGCCGCCTCGGCGGGGGAGAGCTCCAGCGGAAAGTGCACCCTGAGGCCATCGATGCGCAGGCCGTCCTCGGTGCGGACGCGCAGATGGAGGAAGTGGTCACCACCCCCCGGCGCCACCCCCTCCAGCCGCAGGCGCCAGCCATCGCCGGCCATGGGCGGGGTCCACACCTCCACCACGGTGCCGTCGGTGAGGGTCAGCTCCACCCGCTCCCCCTGCAGGGCCTGCTCCGGGGTGAGGTCCACGAGGGTTTCCAGGTCGGCGGAGGCCTGCACCGGTGCCGGGGGCGCCGGTGAGGGGGTCACCGGTCCACCGGGAGAAGGATCGACATCGGGGTCCGGATCCTCCAGGTCCGATGGAGCACCACGGCTCCGCTGGCCGAACAGTTCGGCGAGGTAGTCCTCGAACCGGGGAAAACCGCTGGCGAACGGGTCCACCGGCCCGGCGGGCGTGGGATGGTCACCACGCTCCCAGGCGGTCCTTCGGCGTGGATCCGAGAGCACCGCATAGGCCTCGTTCACCAGCTTGAACCGCTCCTCGGCCACCGGGTCGTTGCCGTTGAGGTCGGGGTGGTAACGGCGTGCCTGGGCGCGGAAGGCCCGTTTCAGGCTGGCGGGGTCAGCACCGGGGTCCAGGCCGAGAACCGCCCAGTAGTCCGGTGGAGCATGGGGGGTCGGGCTCACCGGACTCAAACGTCACCCCAGGGGTCGTCGTCGGGTACCGGAGCGACCTGGCGGGGGATGCCGCCGCGGGCCTGCCGGCGCGGAGCTGGGGTCTCGTAGGGCCCACGCTCCGCGGGCGCGGCTCCGTACGGCGCCGGGTCGTAGGCCGCCGGATCCTCCCGATCGAGGTCATCGGCGGGATTGCGATCAGATCCGTAACGATCAGCTCCGTAGGGGTCAGCTCCGTAGGGCTCAGCTTGGGAACGACCGGAGCCATAGGAGGGCTCAGGGGCATACCGGTCGGCCTCGTCTGGAGCAGGCGCGTAGCGGTCGGCCCCGTAGCGCTCGGGCCCATAGCGCTCGGGCCCATAGCGGTCCGTGTCGTATCCGCCGGCCCCGTAGCTCTCCAGGGGCTCGCGGCGGCCCCCGTCGTCGGCCCAGCCCCGATCGCGGCCGTAGCCAGCGCCGGCACCGAAGGATCCGCCATAGCGACCCGGGGGCATGGCCCAGGGATCGCTGCCGGGTCGGTTCCAATCGTCCCAGTCGTCGTCGGCGAAGAGCTCGTCCTTGAGCGAGCCCAGGGTGTTCTTGAGGCCCTGGAGCGGCCCCTGCTCGCTGCGACGCTCACTCAGCAGCCGCCGGTTGAGGGCATAGAGCGCCTCCTGCAGCTGGCTCACCGCCAGGTCGAGTTCGCCCGGATCGGCGTCGCCGCGCTCCTCGAGGGCCATCAGATCCTGCACGTCCCGCAGGGCCATCTCCACCGCCCGCTGCTGGCGCTCGGCGCCATAGGGCCCCAGTTCCACCGACGCATCCCGCAGGCGGCGTTCCGCCTGGGCCACCAGGGTGAGGGCCTTGTTGCGGCGGTCGATGGCGGCGCGTTTGCGGCGATCCTCCGCCGCCTTCTGCTCCGCCTCCTCGATCAGCTTGGCGATCTCCTCTTCGCTGAGGTTGGAGCCGCCCTGAATGCTCACGCTCTGCTGGCGCCCGGTGGTGCGGTCGGTGGCCGACACCTGCAGCAGACCGTTGGCGTCGATGTCGAACGACACCTGCACCTGGGGCACGCCCCGGGGGGCCGGCGGGATGCCGGACAGGCGGAAGCGGCCCAGGCTCTTGTTGTCGCAGGCCATCTGGCGCTCACCCTGCAGCACGTGGATCTCCACCGAGCTCTGGTTGGCCTCCGACGTGCTGAACACATCGCTCTTGCGCACCGGAATCGGCGTGTTGCGGGGAATCAGCACCTTCATGGCGCCACCGATCGTCTCCAGCCCCAGGGACAGGGGGGTGACGTCGTTGAGCATCAGGTCGCGGAGCTCGCCGGTGAGGATGCCGGCCTGCACGGCCGCCCCGATCGCCACCACCTCGTCGGGATTCACCGACTGGCAGGGCTCCCGCGGGATCAGGGTGCGCACCATCGCCTGCACCATGGGCATGCGGGTGGAGCCCCCCACCAGCACCACGTCGTCGATTTCATCAGCCGCCAGGCCGGAATCGCGCAGGGCCCGCTGCACCGGACGCAGCAACCGGTCGAGCAGATCAGGGCAGAGGGCCTCGAAGCGGCTGCGCTCGAGGCTCGTCTCGATGTGGAGGGGGCCGTCGGCGCCGGTGGCGATGAACGGCAGCGAGATCGGGGTGGTCTGCACCCCGCTCAGTTCCATCTTCGCTTTCTCCGCCGCCTCGGTGAGGCGCTGCAGGGCCTGGCGGTCGCGGCGAAGGTCGAGGTCGTGCTCCTTCTGGAAGCCGTCCGCCAGCCAGTCCACGATGCGGCGGTCCCAGTCGTTGCCGCCCAGCTGGGTGTCACCGCTGGTGGCCTTCACATCGAACACCCCCTGGGCGATGCGCAGCACCGACACATCGAAGGTGCCGCCGCCGAGGTCGAACACGAGCACCTGCTTGGCGGCAGCACGATCGAAGCCGTAGGCCAGCGCGGCGGCGGTGGGTTCGTTGAGGATGCGCTCCACGGCGATGCCGGCGAGGCGACCGGCATCGCGGGTGGCCTGGCGCTGGGCGTCGTTGAAATAGGCGGGCACCGTGATCACGGCAGCTTCCACCGGCTCGCCGAGGTAGGTGGCTGCGTCATCCACCAGCTTGCGCAGGATGCTGGCCACCAGCTCCTCGGGGGCGTACTCCCGCTCGGTGGCGGGGCACACCACCCGCACGTTGCCCTGGTCGTTGGCACGGATCGTGTAGGGCACTCCGAGGCTGGATTCCTCCAGCTCCTCCCACTGGCGTCCCACGAAGCGCTTGAGATTGGCGAACGTGTTGCGGGGGTTGAGCACCAGCTGGCGGCGGGCCAGCTGCCCCACCAGCAGCTCCTGATCGCGGCTGAAGCCCACCACCGACGGCGTGGTGCGGCTGCCTTCGGCGCTGGCGATCACCACCGGACGGCCGCCCTCGAGCACCGCCACCACCGAGTTGGTGGTCCCGAGGTCGATGCCGACGATGCGACCCATGAACAGCGCGGCCCCGTCACCCCTCTGGCGCCCCAAAACTACCGGGCGGGCCGGCATTAATCACGGCTTAAAGCAAGGATGGGGGCTCCTTCGTACATTCAAGGCGGCTCAAGGCGGCTCGGCCACCTCTGGGCTGACCGCAGCGCCTCGGGATCTTCATGACGGCGGACCTCCTTCCAGCGGCCAGCGGCAAGGCGCTCGGCGAGGCCAGCGCTGACGCCTTCACCCTGCGGCGGCGGCCCCCCGCCGAGAAGCTGCTGGATATCGGCTTCCGCCAGCTCACGCTGAGCCTGGCCGCCGTGGTGGCCCTGCTGCTGCTGGGAATCTTTCTGGTGGTGCTGCGAGGCTCCCAGGAGGCGATCCAGAGCTTCGGGCTCGGCTTCCTCACCACCTCGGCCTGGGATCCGGTCAACGACCAGTACGGCGCACTGATCGCCATCTACGGAACCCTGGTGAGTTCCCTGCTCGCCCTGCTGATCGCCGTTCCCCTCGGGGTGGGCACTGCGATCTTCATCACCGAAGACCTGGTGCCCCCCCTGCTGCGTGATGCGTTGGGGCTGATGGTGGAGCTCCTGGCGGCCATCCCTTCGGTGGTGCTCGGGCTCTGGGCGATCTTCGTGATGGAGCCGGCCATCCGGCCGGCGCTGAACCTGCTGCACAGCCTGCTGGGCTGGTCGCCCCTGTTCGACACCGCGCCGAAAGGGCCCGGCATGGCGCCGGCGATCCTGATCCTGGTGGTGATGATCCTGCCGATCATCACGGCCATCTCCCGCGACGCCCTCAATCAGGTGCCGCCGGAGCTGCGCCAGGGCGCCTACGGGGTGGGCACCACCCGCTGGGGCGCGATCACCAGCGTGATCCTGCCGGCGGCGGTGTCGGCCATCACCGGCGGCGTGATGCTCGCCCTTGGACGTGCGATGGGCGAAACCATGGCCGTCACCATGATCATCGGCAATTCCCTCAACTTCAGCTTCTCCCTGCTGGCACCGGGCAACACGATTGCCGCCATGCTCGCCAACCAGTTCGGTGAGGCCAGCGGCATTCAGGTGTCGGCCCTGATGTACGCGGCTCTGGTGCTGATGGTGCTCACCTTCCTGGTGAATGTGCTGGCCCAGTGGCTGGTGCGTCGCCTCAGCCTCCGTTACTGAGACCCTCCGTCTGAGACCCTCCGTCATGGCAACGTCCTCTCCCCTGCCCCTGGACGGACCTCAGCAAGCCGACAGCCTGTTCGTGCGTCGGCCGCTGCGCTTCGACCCCAGCCTCAAGCGCAACCGCATCAATCGCCTCTGCACCTCCGTGGTGGCCCTGTTCGCCACCGTGGCCGTGCTGCCCCTGGTGCTGGTGCTGCTGTTCGTGCTGATTCAGGGAGGCCGGCTGATCAGCCTGCGACTCTTCACCGAGCTGCCGCCGCCACCCGGTCTGGAGGGAGGAGGCATCGGCAACGCGGTGCTGGGCACCCTGGTGGTGACACTGATCGCCTCGCTGATCGCCGTGCCCATCGGCGTCGGCGGAGGGATCTACCTCACCGAATACTCCCAGCGCGGCTGGTTCGCCCGCTTCGTGAGCTTCGGCAATGACGTGCTGGCCGGAGTGCCCTCGATCATCTGCGGCGTGTTCGTGTACGGGGTGGTGGTGGCCACCCGGATCTTCTTCAACCAGAGCTACAGCGCCGTGGCCGGCGGCATCGCCCTGGCCACCCTGATGCTGCCCACGGTGATCAAGACCACCGACGAGGGGCTCAAGCTGGTGCCCCAGGAGCTGCGCTGGGGGGCCTACGGCGTGGGAGCCTCGAAGTTCGTCACGGTGATGCGCATCACCCTGCCGGCCGCCTTCACGCCGATCGCCACCGGCATCGTGCTGGGAATCGCCCGGGCTGCGGGGGAAACGGCTCCGCTGATCTTCACGGCCCTGTTCTCACCCTTCTGGCCGGATGGCGTGTTCAACCCGATCGCCACCATGTCGGTGCTGATCTTCAACTTCGCGATCATGCCCTACGAGGCCCAGAACGAACTGGCCTGGGCCGCTTCGTTCGTGCTCGTGATGATGATTCTCGTGGCCAATCTGCTGGCCCGCTGGCTCAGCAGCCTGGCCCGCACCTGAACTGCATCAACGATCATCGACGGCCACGACGACGTTCTTCCATCTCATTCATGACATCCGCACCGATCGCCAGCCAGCGCTCCGCCGAAGCCGCCAAGCCCGACATCTGCATGTCGCTGGAGGGGGTGACCATCTCCTACGGAAGCTTCGAGGCGGTGAAGAACGTGTACATGGAGATTCCCCGAGGCAAGGTGACGGCCTTCATCGGCCCATCGGGCTGCGGAAAGTCCACCGTGCTGCGGTCACTCAACCGCATGAACGATCTCATCCCCGGCTGCCACCTCAAGGGACGCGTGGTGTTTGACGGGCATGACATCTACGACAAGCGGGTGGATCCGGTGGAGGTGCGGCGCCGCATCGGCATGGTGTTCCAGAAGCCGAATCCCTTTCCCAAGACCATCTACGAAAACATCGCCTTCGGCGCCCGGATCAACGGCTACAAGGGCGACATGGACGAGCTGGTGGAGCGCTCCCTGCGCAAGGCCGCCGTGTGGGATGAGTGCAAGGACAAGCTCAAGGAAAGCGGTCTGGCCCTCTCGGGCGGCCAGCAGCAGCGTCTCTGCATCGCCAGGGCCATCGCCACCGAACCGGAGGTGATCCTGATGGATGAGCCCTGCTCGGCGCTCGATCCGATCTCCACGCTGAAGATCGAGGAAACGATGCACGAGCTCAAGCGCAGCTACACGATCGTGATCGTGACCCACAACATGCAGCAGGCCGTGCGGGTGGCCGACCTCACCGCCTTCTACAACGCCGAAGCGGTGAGTGGGGGCTCGGGCAAGGTGGGCTACCTGGTGGAATTCAACGACACGGAAACCATCTTCAACTCCCCCAGCCAGCAGACCACACAGGATTACGTCACGGGCCGTTTCGGTTGACAACAACCTGCTGGGAGCCTGGTGGGAGCCTGCAGAGGGAGAACACACAGCAGGAGCCGAACCCTGCCCAAGATTGATGATTGGGCTGCGCGGACATAAAAAAACCGGCCATCAGGCCGGTGATTGGGAAGCGGAGAGGGAGGGATTCGAACCCTCGATAGAGTTGCCCCTATACAGCATTTCCAGTGCTGCGCCTTCGACCACTCGGCCACCTCTCCAGCGGCAAAATGGGGCACTCGAGTGGCAATGTAGCAGCATGACCACCACCTACCCGATCACCGTCCACTGGCGCCAGACCGGCCGCACCATCCGGCATGACGTGCCCGAGGGCGAGTACATCCTGCGCAGTTTCGAGCAGCAGGGCGACCCGCTTCCCTTCAGCTGCCGCAACGGCTGCTGCACCGCCTGCGCCGTGCGGGTGCTGGAAGGCAGCATCGACCATCGCGAAGCCCTCGGCCTCTCGCGGGAGCTGCGCCAGCAGGGCTACGGCCTGCTCTGTGTGGCCCGGGCCACCGGACCGCTGGAGGTGGAGACCCAGGATGAGGATGAGGTCTACGACCTGCAGTTCGGCCGCTACTTCGGCCGTGGCAAGGTGCGCACCGGTCTGCCCCTGGATGAGGAATGAGCGGCTGGCGCCCCGGCTCCGATCAGGCCTTCGCGCAGTCGGGCCTCACCGCATCCGAGCGGGATGCGCTGCTGGATGTGGCCCTCAAGGCCGCCGAAGCGGGGGGCGCGGTGCTGCGCAGCCACTTCGGCCAGGTGCGTCAGATCCGCGAGAAGGGCCGCTGCGGTGACCTGGTGACCGAGGCCGACCTGGCGGCCGAGACCACCGTGCTCGATCTGCTCCGCCGGGAGACGCCGGACCTGGGGGTGCTGGCCGAGGAAAGCGGCCGGCGCAGCGGCACCAGCGCGCTGGAGTGGTGTGTGGACCCGCTGGATGGCACCACCAACTTCGCCCACGGCTATCCGTTCTTCGGCTGCTCCGTGGGCCTGTGCTGGCAGGGTGTGCCGCTGCTGGGGGTGCTGGCGGTGCCGGCCCTGCAGGAGCTCTACTGGGCGGGGCCGGGACGCGGCAGCTGGTGCCGCAGCCAGGAGAGCGGGAGCGAGCAGCGCCTGCAGGTGAGCGACTGCAGCCGCCTGCAGGACGCGCTGCTGGTGACCGGCTTCGCTTACGACCGCTTTACCCGCCTCGACAACAACTACGCCGAATTCGCCTACTTCACCCATCGCACCCATGGCGTGCGCCGGGGCGGCGCCGCCGCGGTGGATCTGGCCTTCGTGGCGGCCGGACGGCTCGATGGCTACTGGGAACGGGGGCTGTCCGCCTGGGATCTCGCGGCCGGAGTGGTGCTGGTGGAGCAGGCCGGCGGCCGGGTGAGCGCCTACGACGGCAGTCCGCTGGTGCTGAACGAGGGCCGCCTGATCGCCTGCGCTCCGCAGCTCCACGCAGCGCTGGTGGAGGGCCTGGCCACATGCCGGCCGCTGAGCGGCGCCAGTTTCGGCGCCCCGGAGCTCGATCAGGCCGCTCCATAGGATCGGCCTCCGTAAGCCCTCCCGCCCGCGCCCATGGCCCTGCAACCCGCCGCCGGCGCCAGGGATCTCAACCCGCGCGAGGTGGAGCGCAACCGCCGCATCTGCGCCGACCTGGCGGCGGTGTACCGACGCTGGGGCTACCAGGAAGTGGCACCACCGGGCTTCGAGCGGCTCGACACCCTCGCGGCCGGCGGTGGCATCGACAGCCGTGAGCTGGTACGGCTGGCCGCCGATGAACCCCTGGGGCTGCGCCCCGAGCTCACCGCCTCGATCGCCCGGGCCGCCAGCACCCGCCTGGCCGGCCTGCCGCGCCCGCTGCGCCTCTGGGCCGAAGGGTCCACCTTCCGCAGCAGCGTGGCCGACACCGGGATGCAGCGCATCCATGAACAGCTGCAGAGCGGCGTGGAGCTGCTGGGCGAGCCCAGCGCGGCCGCCGATGCCGAACTCACCCGGCTGCTGCTGGCGGCCGCGGGCAACCTGGGTCTGCGGGCCGAGCACCGGCCGCGGCTGCTGGTGGGCCACCACGGCGTGCTCAAGGCCCTGCTGCAACAGGTGCCGAGCACTCAGCAGGCGGCGGCGCGGGCTGCGCTCACCAGCTTCGATCCGATCGCCCTGGATCGGTTGAATCTGAACGGCAGCGATCGCCAGCGGCTCACGGCCCTGATGCGCCTGCGGGGCACCCCCTCCCAGGTGCTCTATCAGCTGGAGCAGTGGCTCGGCCCGGTGCAACTGCTGAAGGATCTCGGCCACACCCTGGCGATGCTGATGCCGGCGGCCGAGCGGCAGGGCGTGACCGTGCAGCTGGATCCCACCTTCCAGCCCCACTTCGATCTCTATGACGGTCTGGTGCTCAAGCTGGTGTGCCAGGGCCACCAGGCGCCGGTGCCGATCGCCGGTGGGGGCCGCTACGACGCGCTGGTGGGGCGCTTCTGCGACAGCAGCACGAGCGCGGCAGGCGTGGGCTTCGCCTTCGACGTGGAAGCCGTGCGCGAACTGGTGCACGCCGGGCCGGCATCTGCCTGTGACGCTCCCGAGCTGGTGGCCTATGCCGAAGCCAGCCAGCTGGCCATGGCGCTGGACACCCTGGAGGCCCTGCACCGCGTAGGCACCCAGGCCGAACTGCTGCCGGGCCCCCTGCCCAGCCGCGCCCAGGCGGAAGCCGTCGCCGCCGAGCGGGGCTGCCCCAGGGTGCACTGGCTCGCTTCCTAGGATCTCCCCCAGCCCGAGCCCCCCACCATGGCCCACACGATCGTCACCAACGTCTGCGAAGGGGTGGCCGATTGTGTGGATGCCTGCCCGGTGGCCTGCATCCATCCCGGTCAGGGGGCCAACAGCAAGGGAACCGGCTTCTACTGGATCGATTTCGACACCTGCATCGACTGCGGCATCTGCCTGCAGGTGTGCCCGGTGGAAGGGGCGATCCTGCCGGAGGAGAAGCCGGAGCTGCAGAAGGCTGGTTGAATCCCATTCAGATGATCTGAATGGGCATACGCTGACGTGGAGTCGGCAGGCCAGGGAGCGAAAAGTTGTCGATTTCCGTTCAGCAGAAGAGTGGGAGTGAGAAGACAGAATCCTGCAAAACCTGATGGCAGCTCTCCGCGAACAGCTCCCGGATGGTGATGGATACGGCACACCATGACCGGGAGCGTCACACTCAGCAACCCGTTGCGCCATTGTGAGGTTGTGCGGCTACTGTTGAGCCACTAGAAGTCAACCGCACACCGTGGCAGATCTTTTCACGTTTCCGTTCACGAACAAAAAAGACGTCGCCGAGTCCCTCGACGGCTGGACCTTGGCAGCAGGATTCACTGCCAATGCGAAGCGCGGCAACGACAGAATCCGCGGCGTGTCCTCAACATCCCCGGGGATCGACATCCTTGGCTCGCTCATCACCGGCCCGGGCAAGGATCGCGTGGAAGGAGCAAGCAGCGGCGGCAGCGGCGATGGCATTGAGCTTGATGACGGCGGCAGACTGAATCTCGGAGCAGCCAACGACAGGGTGGCTGGCACGGGCACCAGTGATGGCATCCGGCTGAATGACGGGTCTGAGATCAACACTGGCTCCGGCAAAGACACGGTTACAGGCAGCGGAAACACAAGCAACGGAGTAGAGCTAGACGATGGCTCGAAAATCAAGACAGGGGCTGGCAATGACCGGATCAATGGCACTGGCTTATTCGATGGCATCGAATTAGACGATGGGTCTGAAATCAACACCGCATCGGGGAATGACCGCGTCGAGGGCTCAGGATCCGGTCGGGGTATTGACAATGATGGTGCGTCCCGAATCCTGACGGGTTCGGGCCGAGACAAAGTGCAGGGGATGGCAATAAGCACGAGTTCTAGCGCCATCGGCATCGACAACGATGTGGCGAGTGTGATTGCAACCGGCGCAGGCAACGACCGGGTTGAGGGCACAGCAAACAGCACCTCCTCGTTTGCCGAAGGAATCTTCAACAACGGGGGTGCTGACATCAATACCGGCTCCGGGAATGATCGCATCCAGGGCTCCGCAACGGCTGCCAGCTCAAGTACAGCCATCGGAATTGAGAATGACCCCGGCGCTGAACTGAAAACCGGAAACGGCAACGACCGCATCATCGGTGGTGCCACCAACAGCGGTTCTGGCAATGCCTTCGGCATCGAGAACGACGGCATCATCGACACGGGCAAGGGGCGCGATCAGGTGAATGCACTGCAAGGCGGCTTCAATGGCTCCGGCTTCACCCGCATGGGCAAAGGCAATGACGTGCTGTCGGGCTTCGGCAGTGGAACGTTTGATGGCGGAGCCGGGAAGAAGGATCGAATCAGGCTGGGCAGCGGCACCTACGCGATTGTTCGTGATGATACTGATCGGACTCGGGCCACCATTTCCAGTGGTCTCGTCACCATGGACATCCAGCGCTTTGAGCGGATTGGTGGGTTCCGAGGTCGCTCCTTTGCACTGCAGAGCGGCACGTTGGTGGTGAATGCGTTCGGATCCGCCACCTTCATTTGAAGTCAGAGATCGTTCTCTGATTCCGGGGCACAACCTCTTGATCCCAATGCACAAGAGCACTGCTGCACTCCAGCGTTGGGTCTTTCCACTGCAGGGTTAACCTCACCTCCTGCCCTCTCAACGCCAGGGGGTGGGAATCCCACCTTGGAACCGGCTGCGGTTTGACTTAGAGAAGGGATGCCAGCAAGAGGGAGGACACCATGTTCCTGAAGACCCGCGAGGACGGTTCCCTGATGGAAGTGCTGAATCTCCATCAGCTGTTCGATCCCTTTGTCACCAAGGTGGAAGGCCGACTGCACGCCGGCGAGGAAATGCAGGACCGTGCGGCCTTCGCCAAGACCGGCCTGCAGTTCCCCTCCGGTGAGGGCCTCCCCCGTTGCTGGGTCGATCCGGCCTATCGCCAGCACTGATCCCAACGCCGCCGGGATCGGGACAGGAACGGCCCCGGCGCAGAACACCCCGGCAATGATCGGCCCGAAGGCTGACCCAACCGGACGGCAGACCTAGCCTCTTCGTGAGTGGGTGGGCTTGTCAGATCATGCGCCTCCCGGCCCCAGAGCACGAGGCCGACGACACCCTCGGCAGCACCCTGCTGCGGCGCTACGAGGTCGGCCAGCAGCTGGTGGTGGACTATGCCCTGGCTCAGGCGATCCTGGGACTGTTTCACACCTGGCTGACGCCGGTGCTGGTGATCGCCGTGCTGCTGCTGGCCAAGATGGTGTGGAACCTGGCCCGGCGCTGGTCATTCCGGGTGCCGCGCAATCCGATCGCGATCCTGGGCCAGCTGGCGAACCTGGTGGGCGCCGGGGCCATCGCCCTGCTGGCCTGGCTGAGCTGTGTGGTTCTCGGTGCCGTGCTGCCGGTGGGAGACAACTACGCCCTCTCCGCGGCCCTGATGAGCGGCACGTGGACGTTGGGCGCCTCCACCAACCAGTTCCTGATGAATGGGTTTCTGCACCAGCGGAAGCTGCGACGGGGTGGGCCGATCGATGCCTGACTGGAGCCGGCGGCAGGTGCTGCTGGCCGGGCTAGGCCTGGGCAGCGCCGTTTCGGGCGTGGACGCCCTGCTGCGGCACCGCAGCCTTGTGAGCCTCCAGGCGCAGTTCATCGAGGAGTTTCTGCAGAACCCCCGGGCTGTGAACCAGGCCGTGGACAACGCCATCAACGGCGATGGAGAAGCCACCGCAGCCGTGCAGCGGATCCAGGCGGATCTGCGGCTGCGTCCCCCCTCGGTTCCCTACGACCGTGACCTCTCCAAGACCCTGATCCTGGCCAGCCGCGTGGCCACCGAGCAGTACCTCACGGGCAAGTACAACCTGCGCTTCCGGGGCGCGATCCAGGGCCTGCCGAGCTTCAGCGAGCGCCTCGCCGGCTACACCCAGGTGAGCGCCATCAAGGGCCCGGAGATGGTGACGGCCGAGAAGCGCCTGCAGCTGGAGGACAATCCGGCGTCCGATCCCCTGGCGCCGGTCGCCGCCCTGTGGCGGCAGCGGATTCAGGGGCTGGCCGGCTCGGCCCTGGTGGTGCAGTGGAGCTACCCGGTGTACTGGGGCTTCGTGCTCACCGGTCCAGAACAGCACTTGCTGGTGCTGCGCGGCACCCAGCGCGGCCACGAGTGGATCCAGACGATCAACGCCCGGCAGGTGGTGTCCCGGCAGATGCCGCAGTTCGACTTTCCCGGCGCCATCCACCGCGGCTTCGCCACCATCTATGCCCGCCTCAGCCCGGCCGTGATCACAGCCGTTCGGAAGCTGGATCCCAGCAAGCCCCTGGTGCTGGGCGGCCACAGCCTCGGTGCCCCACTGGCCAGCCTGGCGGCCCTCGACATCGCCCAGCGGCTGCCGGCCTTCGCGGGCAGGCTCAGGCTCTACACCTATGCAGGCCCGCGGCTGGGCAATCCCGCCTTCGCCACGGCCTTCAGCCAGCGCATTCCGGACCACTACCGGGTCGTGAACCAGGCGGATGTGGTGCCCGAGCTGCCCCCCACCAAGACCCAGCAGATCGTGTACGTGCACGGGGGCAAGCCCTGGGGCTTCACCGCCTCCCGCGGCGACATCGGGCCGAATCACTTCATCAGCGCCTACCGCGACGCCATCGACGCGGAGCAGGAACAGCCCCTGCCCTGGTCTGCGGGGAAGCCCGGCGCCGCACCGGCACCCTGAGCGTCCTCCTTACGATCCAAGTCCACGTCAACGTCCAGTTCCGGTTCCACTTCCCATTTCTCAGCTCGGCGTTCGTCCCCTTCCTGCCCAGATCCACCACCTCCCCGGATGGCACCGGCCATGACCAGGCTTCATGTCCCCGTGTTCGTGCTGGCGCCCCACGGCCAGCTGCCGAGCGGCAATCTCGACTGGCCGGCCCTGGTGGCGGCCCAGGCCGCGGGTGTCCGCCAGGCCAGAAGGCTGCGGATCTTCACCAGTCCTGAGGACGACGGCAACGCCCCAGGCCTGGAGGCATTGATCGACCAGCTGGAGAACGACAGCAGGCCCTTCTGCAATGCGCTGGTGCCTGAACTGGAGATCGGCGCCCTCAGCCTCGGCGTCTATGAGCTGCAGGGTTCTGGAGAGCAGGGTGAGAGACGCGACCAGCCCGTGGGCCATCCGGCAGACTCCCTTCAGCTGGAGGCGCTGCGCTGCCTGGACGAGGTTCCTCTGGCGGAAGTGGCCAACGAGGCCTGCTGGTTCTACCCCACCGACGCCGGCACCTATCTGGCCTGCAGCACCGCGGCAGACGTGCAACAGCTGCCGGGCCATCAGCCGGAACGGGCCGACGAAGCTCAACCTCTCGCCTACCGCCGGGATGAGCTGCGCCTGCTCTGGTCGCTCCTCGGCGGCGACGACACCCTCACCTGTGTTGGGCTCACCTACGGCGGTCAGCGCATCGACTGGCCCCTGGTCTCGGAACGGCCGGATCAGGCCAGCACCTGGACGCGCTTCGCCGTGGACCCCTCCTCCGAACACGCGTACCGGGAGCTCGAGCAGCGGGTGCTTCCGACCTGACCCCTGCATGAACCGCCCGTAGAGACCGGGCCACAGGGCCTTGACGCCATAGGAATCAGGCCTTAGTACGGGTGTACTGAGTACAAATGCACCATGGCGATCGCCTCTCCCTACGCCGTGTTCCGGGCCGTGGATGTCGGCTGGCTGCCACCGGCGCTCACCCTTCCACCGCCCCCATCGGTGCAACCCGCCCAGCGGCCACGCCCCAGACCCAGGAAGCGGGCTCAGGGGCCGCTCTCGGTGGGGATGGGCCATGGCCCGAGCTGGCAGCGGGTGGTGCAGGGGGAGCTGTTCCAAGCGCAGGGCTGACCCGGCCTCACCCCGCCCTGGGACGGTTTCCTGCCCATCCGCCCCCCTTGGCGGCAAGCCCCGCCACCGGAGATTCTGGAGGCCTCGTTGATGACAGTGGAACGGTGCTGCAAGCCGAACAGGGCCAGATCCAGATCCATACCGAGAACATCTTCCCGATCATCAAGAAGGCCGTGTACAGCGGCCATGAGGTGTTCCTGCGGGAGCTGGTGAGCAACGGCGTGGATGCCATCAGCAAGCGGCGTATGGCGGCCATGGCCGGCGACTGCAGCGAGGGCGGCGAAGGCCGCATCCAGATCCGCATCGACCGCGAGGCCAAGACCCTCACCATCTCCGACAACGGCATCGGCATGAGCGCCGATGAGGTGAAGCGCTACATCAACCAGGTGGCCTTCTCCAGCGCCGAAGACTTCCTCGAGAAGTACAAGAGCGAGAGCGACGCGATCATCGGCCACTTCGGCCTGGGCTTCTACTCCAGCTTCATGGTGGCCAGCCAGGTGGAGCTGGTGAGCCTCAGCGCCCGCGAGGGATCGGAAGCCGTGCGCTGGAGCTGCGACGGCTCCCCCAACTTCAGCCTGGAGGCGGCCGAGCGCAGCGAGCCTGGCACCGACGTGATCCTCCACCTGATGGAGGAGGAGCTGGAGTACATCGAGCCGGCCCGCATCCGCTCCCTGATCACCACCTACTGCGACTTCATGCCGGTGGAGGTGCAGCTGGAGGGGGAAACCGTGAACAAGCGGGAGGCGCCCTGGCGCAAGAGCGCCCGGGACCTCAGCGACGACGACTACATCCAGCTCTACCGCTACCTCTATCCCTTCCAGGGCGATCCGCTGCTCTGGGTGCATCTCAACACCGACTACCCCTACACCCTGCAGGGCATCCTCTACTTCCCGAAATCCACCGGTCGGGCCGACTGGGAAAAGGGCGAGATCAAGCTCTACTGCAACCAGGTGTTCGTGAGCGACTCGATCAAGGAGGTGGTGCCCCGCTATCTGCTGCCCCTGCGCGGCGTGATCGATTCGCCCGACATCCCCCTGAACGTGAGTCGCTCAGCCCTACAGACCGACCGGCGCGTGCGCTCGATCGGTGGCTTCGTGGCCAAGAAGGTGGGCGATCGGCTCAAGGAGCTGCACCGCGATGACCCCAAGCGCTACGCCGAGATCTGGGAATCCCTGGCCCCGTTCATCAAGATCGGTGCCATGGAGGATGAGAAGTTCGCCGACCAGGTGGCCGACCTGGTGCTGTTCGGCACCACCGCCTCGCCCCTGGAAGGAGAGCCCTCCGAGGGGCAGGCCCTCGATCCCATCCCTGCGGCAGACGGCAGGGCTTACACCACCCTCTCCGGCCACCGCTCCCGGCTGAGCGCCGACAACGACAAGCGGGTGCTGTACTGCACCGATGAGGCCGGCCAGGCTGGAGCCCTGGCCCTCTGGAAGAGCCAGGACGCCGAAGTGCTGCTCGCCGACACCTTCATCGACACCCAGTTCATCCCCTGGCTGGAGTATCGCCACGAGGAACTCAAGTTCCAGCGGGTGGATGCCGAACTCGACGACTCCCTGCAGGAGAAGGAGAGCGAGCTGGCCGATGCCGACGGCAAGGATGCCTCCGAGAAGCTGCGGGAGCTGTTCAAGGCCGCCCTGGCCGACGACAAGGTGACCCTTCAGATCCAGGCGCTCAAGGGAGAGAACGCCCCCGCCGCCCTGATCCTGCTGCCGGAGCAGATGCGCCGCATCAACGACATGGGCGCCCTGATGGAGCAGCGCCTGCCCGGCCTGCCGGATCACCATGTGCTACTGATCAACCGGCGCCACAAACTGGTGGAAGGCCTGCTGAAGCTGAGCGCCGGCTCGGTGATCACCGGC
Organism: Cyanobium sp. PCC 7001; assembly: GCF_000155635.1. Lineage (NCBI taxonomy): Bacteria > Bacillati > Cyanobacteriota > Cyanophyceae > Synechococcales > Prochlorococcaceae > Cyanobium > Cyanobium sp. PCC 7001. Next base: position 418,071 of record NZ_DS990556.1, on the reverse strand, counting down.
AGCGGCAGCTCCCCCAGCCAGGAACTCGCCAACGCCCTCAGCCGCCACATCTACGAGATGGCGCGCCTGGCGGTGGGGGGCCTGGAGCCGAACCAGCTGGCGGGTTTCCAGCAGCGCAGCTGCGATCTGATGGGGCAGCTGATGGAGCGGGGCTTCTGAAGCGGGGCCCATTCCATTTGATAAAGTCTTCGCTTGGGCTGATGCCCAGAGGTTGTTCTGAACGGTTGTAGGTCATGTCCCGGGTCTGCCAGCTCACCGGCAAGCGCGCCAACAACGGCATGGCCGTCTCCCACTCCCATGTGCGCACCAAGAAGCTCCAGCAGGTGAACCTGCAGGAGCGGCGCCTGTGGTGGGCCGAGGGCAACCGCTTCGTGAGGCTGCGGGTGTCCACCCGCGCTCTGCGCACCATCCAGAAGAAGGGTCTGGGGGCCTACGCCAAGGAACTGGGCGTGAACCTGGCCAAGCTCTGAACGCACCGGGTTCCTTACCGGCCGAACCCTGCGGGCTGGATCACCCGATGCTGAGGCGCCACCTGCTCCGCCTGGCCATCACCGGCGCGGGGTTCCTTGCAACCGGCCTGCTGCGACCAGCTGCGGCCAGGGCCCTCGGCGGCACCCTGCCAGCGCTCGATCAGCCCGCGCCTGCCTTCAGGCTGGCGGGAGTCGTGCCGGCTGACGGTGGCAAGGCCGAAGCGGCCGAGCTGGGCCTGGAGGACTTCAGGGGCCAGTGGCTGGTGCTCTACTTCTATCCGCGCGACTTCACCAGTGGTTGCACCCTGGAGGCCCGGGGTTTCCAGAGGGATCTGGCCCGCTTCCGCGCCGCCGGGGCCGCCGTGGTCGGCGTCAGCGCCGACGATGCCGAGTCCCACAGCGAGTTCTGCGGCAGCGAGGGGCTGGCCTTCCCGCTGCTCTCCGACCCGGGCGGCCGTGTCAGCGCCCGTTACGGCAGCTGGATCGCTCCCTTCTCCCAGCGCCACACCTTCCTGATCGATCCGCAGGGTGTGCTGCGGCAGCGCTGGGTGGCAGTGCGGCCCAGCCTCCACAGCGCCGAGGTGCTGACGGCCCTCGAGGCTCTGCAGGTCTGAGCCCTCAGGCGCTGAACCCCTCCAGCACCAGCTTGCCGATCATCCGGTGGGAGGCGAGGCGGCGGTGCGACCGGTGGAGGTTCGCGGCCGTGATCGCAGCCGGCGGCTCCCGCAGGGTGCTGACCAGCACGCCCCGATCCACCAGCTCGGCCACCCGTTGGAGGATCTGGCCCTGCTCGGCCAGATCCGGCGTGGCGTAGAGCGAGCGGGTGAACATCAGCTCCCAGTGGAGCGCCAGGCTCTTGCGCTTGAGGGCCAGCACGTTGATGGCGGCGGGGTCGGGGTCGTCGATCAGGGCCAGGGCTCCCTGGGGGGCGAGCAGGTTCACCAGGGCCTCGAAGTGCCGGTCGGTGTGGGTGAGGCTCGCCACCCACTGCACCGCCGGGATCCCCAGGGCCTCCAGCTGGGGTCGCAGCGGCCGGTGGTGGTCCACCACGTGATGGGCGCCCATGCGCAGGGCCCAGGCGCGGCTCTCGGGCCGTGAGGCCGTGCCCACCAGCGTCAGCCCGGTGAGGGCGCGGGCCAGCTGCAGCAGCATCGAGCCCACCCCACCGGCGGCACCGACGACCAGGAGGCACTGTCCCCGGGAGGCTTCGGGATCCTGGGGCAGGCGCAGGCGTTCGAACAGCAGCTCCCAGGCCGTGATGCTGGTGAGGGGCATTGCGGCGGCCTCCGCGGGTCCCAGCCGCTCCGGGGCCCGGGCCACCAGCCGGTGGTCCACGCAGTGCAGTTCCGCATTGCAGCCCTGACGCTGCAGGGCGCCGGCGTACCAGACCCGCTCACCGGGCCGGAAGCCCTCCACGCCCGGGCCCAGGGCCCTGATGCACCCCACGGCATCCCAGCCAAGGATGCGCCAGCCGCCGCTCGGGGGAAGCTCGCGGGCCCGCACCTTGCCATCCACCGGGTTCACCCCCACCGCTTCGATCGCCACCAGCAGGTCGCGCTCGGCGGGATGGGGTTCCGGGAGGTCCAGATCCTGCAGGTAGAGCGGATCGTCCAACGAAGCCGGGGCCTGATAGCCGATGGCACGCATGGGCCGGATGTGACTCAGCCCAGCCTGGCAAGCAGTGGAGCCGAGCGGTCACAGGGGCAAGGTGCACACCGCCCCCAATGAGCTGCAACAGCAGCACGCGTGAGCCTCGCCTGGATGCAGCGGCTGCCGGGTGCAGCGGCTGCCGGGTGCAGTGGCTTATTTCCGGGTCACGATGATGTAGATGGCATGCGCGATGGCCACCGGCCACATGATGCCCATCAGCGGAAGGCCCAGCGCGCCAAAGCTGAGCAGCCAGAACAGCAAGTTCAACCAGAAGGCGCCTGTGACGCCCACCTGAGTGGCAACGGCCAAGGGCGGCAGGATGAAGGCAAGAATGATGCGAAAGATGTCGCCGACTGTCATCTGGCCAGCCCAGTGTTGTGCCTTTTCAGTTTCATCGGTGATTCACGCGGCAGCAAGCACGGTTCACAGTTCTCCAGCTGGAGAGGCCGTGCATTCGGCGTTCTGTCGATGGGCCTGGCTGTGGACAGTCGCGCACAGGACAGAGGTGTTCCTGGTGGGGCGAGACCCAACAGAAACACCTCAGGCTGTGAGCGGTGTTTCAGACCCGCTTCGGATCGTCAGCGGCAGCGCTGGGCTTCGGTGTAGGTGATCGACTGATAGCGGCCATCGGTGGTGCGCACAGCCACGCAGTTGTTGGTTCTGGGCTGCTGCCAGTAGGTGAAGGCACTGTCTCCCAGTTGATCGCCGCCGCGATAGCTGTAGCTTCTGCGGGTGAGTTCCGCTTCGGCGCTGGAACCGCGTGCCCCCAGCAGCGACTGCAACTCGCTCACCGGCGCACCGACCCGGGCCGGCTCAGGAGCAGCCTGGCTGTTCTGCCCAGCGATGATCGCGCCGAGCAGGGCCACGGCAGCGGCACCTCCGGCGATGGCGGCCACATTGGCCTTGCTGGAGTCGTCGTCGAACCTGGCATTCGGGTTCTGCACGTGATCGAGCTTCACCGAAAGGCGGCGCTTTTCACCGTCCTGCCACACGAACACGTCGTGATCATTCTTGGTGTTGTGCTTGACGTTGACGATGCCGCGGTAGGTCTGAACCGACAGCGCCTGGGGACTGGGCCCGCGGAAGATAAAGTCTGTTCCATCATCGAGCTTCACCACGAAGGCATCGGTGTTGCCAGCCTGCTTGTGCTTGAAGGTGCAATGGCCGTTGAAGGCCTCATAACCACCGCTCACAAGCTTGCAGCGACCCTGCGCCTTCACCAGCACTTCGGCGAGAGCGGCGGAGGGCACGGCGGACACCGCACTGAACAACAACAGGGCGGAGCCGGCCACAGAGCCGAGTGAGCGGAGAGGGGACGTCAAGGGTCAGGACGTTGAGGTAGAGGAAAGCAGCAGGCCGACGCTTCCAGCGAGAGCGTCATCAGACCCTACCCTTCTCAGGGTATGGAAAGGGTATGAATCGGGTCAAGGAAATCAGGAACGACAGACGCGACCAGGTTCGACAGACGCGACCCGAGCCTGTGCCCAGGCCGGCGGCGGGCCTGCCCTGAACTCGTTATTCACAGGGCGGTAGGCCACTGCCGGGAGCTCGGCGAGCACGGCCACTAGCCAGAAAGCAGTGAAAAGGCTTGGCCCCGCCTGTGTCCTGGCGTCACTCAGCGACGTCCAGAGGAGCGGTACACAATCTGGAGACGGCGATGCTGCCTGCAGGCTGGTAGCCCCAGGCCGGATCTTGCATGAAGCTGTACACCTCCTTCCCACTGCGCTCGATCGTGAACAGGGTCCAGGTCTGGCGCTCACAGCTCAGGCCGATCACCGCGCGACCATCAGCGAGGGGAAGCTCCACATGCCGGATGCCGTCATAGATCCACAGCAGCCTGCCGGCGCCCTGCTCGAGCAGGGAGAGGATGGGGCTGCCCTGCACCTGGGGCTGGGCCTGTACCGAAGGGGCCAAAGCGGCCATGAGCAGTGGGGCAAGAGGCAGTGCCCGATGCAAGGTCTGCAACAGAGAGGGACAGGGATTCGACAACGAGGTCAGGAAGTGCCGTAACCAACTTATTGGCCAGTCAGTTCAAGGCCAGTCAGTTCACGAGATTGATCGCCTTGATGGCCCGCAGTTTCCAGATCAGGTGGCTGCCGTCCCAACCCTGATGGAGCAGCTCGAACTCACCGAGGAACCCATAGCGGCGCCCAAGTGCAGGCCCCCAGGGATCCACAGGCGTACCATCGGCGGAACGGCGTCGGGCGAAATAGCTCACCGTGGTATCGGTGATGATGTTCACGTGGGTAGGGTCCTGGAACGCTTCGGGATGGGGATAGGCAGGCGTGCGCGCCAGCAGGATTCCACCTGGTTTGAGAATCCTCCAGATCTCGTTCATCGTCTCGATGAACGGATTGGTCAGACGATCGTTTGTCCAGATGGCGCGGGGGAGGTGCTCGAGGAAATCGAACGCGGTGACGGCATCGGCACAGTTGTCGGCGAGCGGGAGGGATTCAAAGCCGATCCAGCAACGCAGCACCCCATCACGGCACACCTGACTGTCAATGCCGATCACCTCGTCGGCGCCGAAGGGGTTGGCTGGATCAGGCCCACTGCCGAGATCCACGGAAAGGGTCGGGCTGTCCATCATTGAGCGCAGCTCCTCCATGCTGGCTGAGCCAAGCAGACTCACCGGTTCAAACTGACACCGCGTCCTCCAGCTGCCGCCAGAGCGCCTCGTCCACCGCGAAGCCCATCGCCCGCATCAGCCGCAACCGCACCAGCAGTTCTTCCTCCTTGCTGAGCAGGCCGTTGGAGAAGCGGGTTTCCAGGGAGCCGAAGCGACGCACATGGCTCATGGGCGTGAGATCCACCGCGCCAAAGCGCCAGGCCCCGAGGTGGGCGGCGCAAAGGGGCAGGGCGAAGCGATCCAGCCCGTAGCCGCTGCGGATGGCAGCCGCAAACGGCAGGGCGAGATCGAGCAGGTCGCGACGCAGGAAGGGCGCCATGATCTCCACGATCGGCACACGGTGCAGGAGCAGGCCGGGCCGCTGGCGCAGCCAGCCGTACTCCGCTGAGAGGCTGCTGCTGAAGCTCACTGCCGGCTGGGCCGCGAGCAGGCCGTGGATGCGGGCCACCGCCAGCAGCTGCTGGATGGCGCTGGTGCTGAGCAGCACGTCGTCGTCGATGAAGCCCATGTAGTGGCCCTCCGGCGGCAGAGTGAGTCGCCGCCAGGCCTCCTCCATCAGATGGCCCTTGCACTCGGTGGCCACACTCAGCACCTCCCAGCCCTGGGGATTGGTGCCTGGCTCGAGGCCCTCACCCGTCCAGTCGAACAGCACCACGCGGCAGGGCAGAGGCCCGTCCGCCACCAGGCAATGGCGGCCGCGGCGGCAGGCCACCACCACCAGATCGTCCGGCCAGGCACCGGGGTTGGGCACCGGTTCGCCGAAGTGCAGCGGATCCACAGCGTCGAGCTCCGCCGCCGCCGCCGCCATCTCGGGGATGAACTGATCGCTGTGGCTGCCGAGCACCCAGCGGGCCCAGCGCTGCCGCTCCGCTTCGGGCCGGTCGCAGAGCAGAACGGGCCGCTGATCCCCGCTGTGCCTGGACGCAGGGTTGGCTGGCACGGAAACCCGGCGACTGGGCGGGATTCTCGCCTGGATCAGGCCTGCAGACCCCGCCGTTGGCGGGCCACGTGGCGGTTCACCAGCAGCATGTAGTCGCAGATGTCGCGCTGGCGCATCAGCTCGGCGGCCTGGGCATCGAGCGGGTCCATCGCCTCCCCGTTGAAGGCGGGAATGATCTCCAGCAGCGGAGGATCAAGCGGATCGAGCTCGGCCGGCTGGTAGGGCAGCTCGGCCGGCGAGGCCTCGGCGGGATGGAGAAGCATCACGTTCTTGGGGGTCCACCAATTGCCGTGGGGCTGGGGGCAGCCGAGGAGAAGCCCGTTGCGGAAGGCCACCGTGCTGGGCACATCCACCACATAGCCCAGCTCGCGGAAGAGCGCGATCCAGTAGCCGGGGCCCTGCTCGTTGATGTGGGTGGGGTTGCGGTCGAGGTCCTGCATCCAGGTGGCGGCGCCGAACAGCACCAGCCCCGGCCGGTGCGTCACCAGGCAGCGCAGCAGCCCCGGGGCCGCCTGCATGGGCAGATGCTCGGCGACCTCCAGGCAGCTGACCAGCTCGGTGGGCGGCAGCACGGCGGCCGTGGCGGCGGCGTCACGCAGATCCACCAAACGGTAGGAATCCCGCTGCTCCGGCGGCCACAGCGCCTCGGCCGCCTGGCTCCCTTCCAGGCCCCAGCTCTCGGCCAGGCCGACGGCTCGCAGGGCCTCCACCAGCAGGCCATGGCCACAGCCCACATCGACCGCGCGGCAACGGTCGGGCGCGATCAGCAGGCCCCGCAGCACGGCGGCCACGTGGGCGAAGAACCCTGCATTGGGCAGATGGTCGGCGTAGAAGGCCGCGTCGTAGGCATCGAGGTCGTGGCCGATCGGCAGACGCTGGCTCATGGGAGGCTCGGAGGCAGGTGGAGCGAGCGAGGGTGGGCTCAGGCCGCATCGGCGGCATGGGGCAGAGGCGGTGCAGGCGAGGCGGAGGCGTTCGCGATCGCGGCAGGAAGGGTGTCGCCGGGCGGCGTCGCCACTACGGCGGCTCGCTGGCCGGGGGCAGGGGCCTGGCCAGCGCCCGGGGGCTTACGGCCCAGCTCCTCCACAGCCGCCTGGAAGGCCTCAACCACGCGGCGGTCGTTGAACAGGCGGCTCTTGCGCTCACGTACCAGGCCTTTCACATGGGCGTGGAAGCCTGGATCCTGCAGCAGCCGCAGGCTGGTGGCCACATAGGCCTCGCGGCTTTCGGCGATCAGCTCGGGGATCTTCATCTCCTGCAGCATCGCCACGGTGTGGCGGCCGCGCATGAAGGCGGTGGGGCAGGTGAGCACCGGGCAGTCGCGGCTGAACGACTGGAAGGAACTGTTACCGCCGTTCCAGTCGATCGTATCGAGGGTGTGGTGGGCGATGTCGAATAGTCCCATGAAGTCGCCGTACTCCAGGCGGGGCAGGATGCGCAGGTGATCGTCCATGGCCACACCGCGCCGCTCGAAGTGGGGCTTCAGCCGCTCGGCCAGCCGCTGAGCCATGGCGGGATGGCCCAGCGGGCCCACCAGAAGGATCAGGGCCTCGGGATGGCGGGCGGCGATCTCGGCGTAGGTCCAGTCGTTGCGGGGCACATATTTGAAGGTGCTCTGCAGTGACACCAGCAGCGGTCGGCCGCGGGGCAGGTCGAACTTCTCGAACAGCAGCTGGCCGTCGTGCACGGCGGCGGGCGTGGCGTAGTGGAGGCCGGTGCCCGGCAGGCGGATCAGCTCTTCGCTGTAGTGGGCCTCGTTGCCGGGCGGCTCCATGCCGGCCGCCCCGAAGAAATAGTGCATCGTGCGCGAGCCGCTGGTGATCGGATGGCCCCAGCCCTGAGCCTGAACCGGCGCCAGTTGCAGCACCGAGGTGACCTTGCTGGCCGGGTGCATGCCGATGTCGGTGAAGATCAGCAGATCGAGCTGGTCGTCGAGGATCCGCTGCAGCATCGGCTCGGGATCCTCGCTGCGCAGCGGCAGGTGGCGGTAGGTGCCGAGGGAGGCGAAACGTTGCGTGCCGGAATCCTCGTCTTCGGCAAGGTTGTAGGAGAAGATCTCGAAGCCGGGCTTGGCGGCGATGCCCTCCAGCCAGCCCAAGGCCCAGATGGAGCCGTTGTGGTTGATCAGGTGGGGGGAGATCACCCCCACCCTCAGTGGTGAGGGATCGTGAGGGTCGCGCTGCTGCAGTGGTGCCATGAAACGGCCGAGGCGGGGCCGCAGGATCCGGTCCAGCACGCCGGCGTAGAGCTCCTGCAGGGGCCTGTCGTCCTCCATCTGGTAGGCCAGATAGAAGTTGGTGATCGCCCAGGCGTGGGCGTGCAGGGCGGGCCAGGCCGGGTCCTCGGCGGTGAGGCCCTCAAGGGCGTCGTACAGGGCCTGGAGATCGGCGGCCCAGCGGGTGCGGGTCTCGGCCAGCTGGGCATCGGAGCGGTAAAGCACCGGCAGCACATGCAACCGGGTGATCAGGCGGACCCGTGGGTCGGGCTGGGCATCGGCTTCGGCCAGCGCCTGCTCGATGCGGTCGAGCTCGCACAGGCAGCCCAGGCGCCCCTGCAGACCCACCACCTGCTGGTTCACGTCCAGATCCAGGGCCAGGAAACGGCCGAATTCCTCCAGGGCCTCCTCGTGGCGACGCTGCCGCACCAGCGACTGGGCCAGGTTCTGGCGGGAGGGCCGGAAGCCGGCATCGATGCTGAGGGCCTGGCGGTAGTAGGCGATCGCCTCGTCCCGCTGGCCGAGGGCCTCCTGGGCCAGGCCGAGGTTGTTCCAGGCGTCCGGAAAGGCGGGGGCGAACTGCAGGCAGAGGCGGAAGGCCTCCACCGCCTCCGCTTCGCGCCGCTGACTGCGCAGCAGGTTGGCGAGCTGGAAGGCGGCCTGGTGCCAGGAAGGCTGATCCCGCAGCAGCAGCCGCAGGGTGGCCTCCGCCTCCTCGGGCCGGCCGGCTTCGATCAGCCCGAGGGCGAGGTTGTGGCGGCACTCGGGGAAGTCCGGCAGCAGCGCCAGGGCCTCGCGATAGAGCCGCAGGCCCTCGCCGGTGTCGCCGCGGGAGCGGCAGGCGTTGCCGGCGTTGAACAGCAGGTAAGGGGTGAGGAATCCGGCGGCCTGGGCCGCCTCGAAACGGCGGATCGCCTCGTCGTGCCGGCCCTGCATGTGGGCGGCCACCCCAGCCAGGTAGTGGAGTTCACCGGCGTGGGGATGGTGGGCGGCCAGGCCATCGGCCTGATCGATCACCTCGGTGAAGCGGTTCTCGGCCAGCGCCTGATAGAGATGGCCGAGCCCGGCTTCGGGGGCGTTGTGGGGCGGCCAGCGGCAGGGTTGGATCGTCGTGGCCGGAAGGGGTGGCCGCTCCAGGGCCGCGCGGGCTTCGGCCAGCTGCTGCTGGGCGGCAGCCAGCTCGATCTGGAGCGCGGCGATCTGGCGGTTGCGGTCGCGCAGCTGGCCGAGGGGATCCACCAGGGCGTCGCTGTCGGCCGCGGCCAGGGGACGCACCCGGGCGGCGGCGCGCTCCGGCAGGGAATAGCCGAACGCCGCCAGGTCGTCGCCATAGCGCCGCGCCACGATCGCCAGCCCGTCGGCGGAGAAGGCCTCCTGCCAGCGCCGGCCGAGCCTTTGGCGGTGAAGACGGCCATGGCGGCTGAGCTCCTGCTTGAGGGCGGCGCGGCAGCGGGGTGGCAGGCGTTGCTCCAGCAGGGCTGGCAGGCGCTCCGCCAGCTGCTCCCGGTCAAGGCGGGGCTGCCAGGCGATGGCCCCGGGTTCCAGCAGGGTGAACTGGGGGGTGAGGTGGCCGTCGCCGCGCAGCTCGTCCCAGTGGGCATCGAGAAAGGCGAGAAAGGCGGGGAAGCGGCAGGGCCGCTCGGGCGGCTCGCCGGCGCTCTGCTGGATCGAAGCGTTGAGGGGGGCGTAGGCCGGTTCGGCCAGATGGAGCTTGTCGTGCCAGAAGGAGAGCAGCCGTTCGGCAGGGTGGCGGGTCACCGCCAGGCGGAGCCAGTCGGGCCCGTGCAGGGCCTGCTGGAGGGCGGCGGGGTCGAGGTCCGCCAGCCTGGTGAGGCCATGCAGCGCGGGGTGGTGCACCGCCAGGGCAGGACGGGTTTCGCCGAAGGCGGCCTGCTCCGGGGGCCTGCGGCCCTCCGCGATCACGGCCAGGCGCTTGAGCAGGGTGGAGGACGCCTTGGGCACCGGGCGCAGCAACCAGCGGCCCTCCGGCACCACCAGCACGGTCTGGCTCAGGGCAGCGGAGGGGAACATGGCGCCTGGCTTGGAACGTGCGTAATCCCCGAAGCTAGGGGAGGGCTTCAGGGGTGCCGCGCCGCCAGCGGAAGTGTGAGCGTCACCCGAGCACCTCCGAGGCGTTTGGAGCGGCCCAGCTCAAGGCGGCCACCTCAACCCGGGGCTCGATGGCGAGAGGCAGGCGCCTCACCTCGTCCACCAGAAAATCCAAGAGGATGGGATCATCCTCTACCACCATCACGTCAAGCAGAGATCCGTAACGCTCTGGCTGGAGACGACTGAATTAAGGCCGCCAGCGGAGAGGTTTCCGCTGCTCACGGGCCCAACGATCCCGTTCAGGTCTGCTGCAGGGCGATGGGAAAACCTACACAGCAATTTACCTTAACTACGCATGGATGGGTAAGGTCACAGCAAAATTACGGGTCTTGATTAGGCCCACACCTGCGGATGCACACCTGGCTGCTCTCCCTTGTGCTCAAATCCGCGGGGTTTCGCAGGGGGGCAGCCGGCCGCCGGTCTGGGCGAAGTCGGCGCTGGAGCCGCTCGGCACAGACGCTGTTCGGGGCATGGGCCGTGCTCGGCCAGCTGGCACCAATGGTGGGGTTGCTGGGCATTTCCATGGGGGCAGAGCCCGCTTCCGCTCAGGTGAGAAGAATCACGACGGGCGGCGCCACCGCCGGCGGGGTGAATGCCATTGGAGAAGCCGATGTCGCAGGGTTCACTGGTGGCCCCAACAACCCTGACGCCACAGGCAGCGGCGCCCTGTCCATCGGCCGGGCCGCCGTGGCCAACGGTGTGCTCGCCACGGCCCTGGGCACCCTGAGCAACGCCCAGGGGAATGGCACCCTGGCCGTGGGGCCAAGCAGCACCGCCAGCGGCACCAATGCCGCGGCGATCGGTTCAGGCGCCAACGCCAGTGGCGTGGGCGCAGCGGCTCTGGGTTCCGGAGCCAGGGCACTGGCCAACAGCTCGGTGGCCATCGGTAACGGCTCCCTGGCGAACGGCACCTCGGCCATCACCATCGGCGATCAGTCCCAGGCAGTGGCCGATCTGTCCACGGCCATTGGCACCAGTGCCCGTGCGGCAGGGCTGGCTTCGATTGCGATCGGAACCGGCGCGCAGTCGCAGGGCCAGCAGGCGGTCGCCATCGGCAGCGGAGCGAGCGCCAGCGGCAATGCCTCCGTCGCCATCGGCTCCCAGGCCCAGGCCAACTTCGCCAACTCCACCGCCATTGGCACCGGTGCCGCCACAACCCGTGCCAACCAGATCGTGCTCGGGCGCACCGGTGACGAGGTCACCATCCCCAACCTCAATGGCACAGGCGACGGCCTGATCTTCGCCAATGGCGACGGCACCCTGAAGCGCTCCGGGATCAGCGCCTCCACCTTCAACTGTGTGGGCAACGGCGCCAACGCCGTCTGCTACGGGCCCAACGCCAACGCCAACGGCGACTTCTCCACGGCCATTGGGGCGAATGCCAAGGCCAACGGCACAGACGCCACCGGCAGCAGCGGCACCGCACTGGGTGCTTTCGCCAACGCCAATGGGCCAGGCGCTACCGCACTTGGGACCAACGTCACAGCCAACGGCCGCGGCACCACCGCGGTGGGTACCTTCGTCACAGCCAGCGGCCCAGGCGCCACCGCACTGGGTGACACCTCCAGCGCCAACGGAGAAGGCGCCACCGCACTGGGTCGCAGCGCCAATGCCGCTGGAAACTTCTCCACGGCTGTGGGTTCCACTGCCGATGCCAACGGCATTGGTGCGACGGCTCTGGGTTACGGCGCCACAGCTTTCAGCCGTGGGGCAATGGCCCTTGGGGAATCCTCCCTAGCCATTGACAACGACGCAACAGCCCTGGGCTCTTTCTCTAGGGCAAATTTCCCCAACTCCACCGCTATTGGCACCGGAGCTGTCACCACTCGCGAGAACCAGGTGGTGCTCGGGCGGGCCGGTGACACCGTCACGATCCCCAACCTGGGCAACACCTCCGGCCAGAGCGCCCTCGTGCTCGCCAACGGCGACGGCACCCTCTCCCGATCTGCCGTCAATCCCAACGCCATCGCCGCGCTGAATTGCACCGGCACCGGCGCCAACGCCGTCTGCTACGGACCCAACGCCAACGCCACCGGCGATTTCACCACCGCCATCGGCTCCGATTCCCTCGCCAACCAAACCGGTGCCACAGCGCTGGGGGCCAATGCCAGCGCTGATGGCGTCGGGGCCACGGCACTTGGCCGCAGTGCCTTGGCCAACGGCATCGCCACCTCGGCCTTCGGGCTCCAGGCCAATGCCTCCGGCCCCGGAGCCACCGCACTGGGTGACAGTGCCAACGCCATCGGCCAACGCGCCACTGCGGTAGGCACCAATGCCCGCGCCATCGGCAGCGGCGCCATCGCCGTGGGCAGTGTCGCCACGGCCGATGGCGACGCTGCCATGTCCCTGGGTGTCGGCGCCAACGCGCAGGGTGTTGGCGCCATTGCCGTGGGGTGGGGTGGCCAGGGCCACCGGGACCAATGCCACGTCTCTGGGGTACGCAGCCAATGCAGGCTTCGCCAACACCACCGCCATTGGTACCGGTGCCGTCACCACCCGCGAGAACCAGGTGGTACTCGGGCGGGCCGGTGACACCGTCACGATCCCCAACCTGGCGAACACCTCCGGCCAGAGCGCCCTCGTGCTCGCCAACGGCGACGGCACCCTCTCCCGCTCTGCCGTCAATCCCAACGCCATCGCCGCGCTGAATTGCACCGGCACCGGCGCCAACGCCGTCTGCTACGGACCCAACGCCAACGCCACCGGCGACTTCACCACCGCCATCGGCTCCGATTCCCTCGCCAGCCAGACCGGTGCCACCGCCCTCGGGGCCAATGCCTGGGCCAATGGCATCAGCGCCATGGCCCTGGGCCCCAACGCCACTGCCAACGGTGTCGGGGTGTTGGCCGTGGGTGAGTTCGCCAACGCCAACGGCACTGCCGCCACCGCGATTGGGGTGAGCGCCAGGGCCAATCAGGTCGGCGCGGTCGCCATCGGCCTGAACGCCAACGCCAATGGCTTCACAGCCGTGGCAGTCGGAGGCAATGCGATCGCCGAGGGCGTCAGCGCCACCGCCCTGGGCGAGGGAGCAACGGCCAATGCTGAGAGCGCCACGGCGCTTGGCCGCAAGTCCATCGCCTCAGGGTTCGGGGCCACAGCCGTCGGGGTGGAAGCCAATGCCGGCTTTGACAACTCCACCGCCATCGGCATCGGCACTGCCACTACCCGCGCCAACCAGATCGTGCTCGGCCGTGCGACCGACACCGTCACCATCCCCAACCTTTCCGGCGCCGGCAGCGCCCTGATCCTCGCCAACGACGACGGCACCCTCGCCCGCTCCGCCGTCTCCGCTGCCGCCGTCAATAGCCTCAACTGCACCGGCAGCGGCGCCAACGCCGTCTGCTACGGACCCAACGCCAACGCGACCGGCGACTTCACCACCGCCATCGGCTCCGATTCCCTCGCCAACCAGACCGACGCCACCGCCCTCGGGGCCAATGCCAGCGCCAACGGCTTCGGCGCGACGGCCCTCGGCGCCAGGGCCAATGCCTCAGGCCCTGGAGCGACGGCATTGGGGCTGAGTTCACGCGCCGAATTCACCGGATCGACAGCAGTCGGCGAATTTGCCAACGCCTCCGGCCTCAATGCCTCCGCATTCGGACGCTCCGCGGCGGCCCGTGCTGAGAATGCCTCGGCCTTCGGTGCCGGCGCCCAAGCCAACTTCGCGAACTCCACAGCGATCGGAACCGGTGCTGCCACCACCCGCACCAACCAGGTGGTGCTGGGCCGTACAGGCGATGAAGTCACCATCCCCAACCTCGCCAACGCCACAGGCCAGAGCGCGCTGGTGCTGGCCAACGGCGACGGCACCCTCTCCCGCTCCGCCGTCAACCCCAACAGCATCGCCGCGCTCAACTGCGTCGGCACCGGTGCCAACGCCGTCTGCTACGGGCCCAATGCCGTGGCCAACGGCGACTTCACCACGGCCATCGGCTCCGATTCCCTCTCCGGCCAGACCGGAGCCACAGCCTTGGGTGCCGGTGCCCAGGCCAACTTCGCTGGCTCCACCGCTCTCGGCACCGGCGCCGTCACCACCCGCGCCAACCAGCTCGTGCTGGGCCGCGCCGGCGATGAGGTCACCATCCCCAACCTCGCCGATGCCTCCGGCCAGAGCGCCCTGGTGCTGACCAACGGCGATGGCACGCTCTCCCGTTCCGTGGTCAACCCGAATGTGATCACAGCCCTCAATTGCGTGGGCACCGGCGCTGACGCCGTCTGCTATGGCCCCAATGCCGTGGCCAACGGGGATCGCACCACCAGCCTTGGAGCGGACAGCCAGGCCGGCGCCGTGAATGCGACGGCAGTGGGCGCCGGTGCCACGGCCAACTTCGCCGATTCGGCCGCCATCGGCGCCGGCGCCCAGGCCACGGCACCCAACCGGATCACGATCGGCACCGCCGCCACCGAGATCCAACTGCCCTCGCTCACAGGCAGCGGCTCCACCGCTGCCGTCGACATCCTCAGCCCCGATGCCAACGGCGTGCTGAGGGTCACCACCCTGCCCACCAACATCAGCTCCTTCTGCAGCCGCACCGGCACCGACTCCACCTGCTTCGGTCCCAACGCCGAAGCTCTGGGCACCGCGGATACGGCGATCGGAGCCAACGCCAGAGCGGATGGGGCCAAGGGTGGCACCGCCCTCGGGGCCTTCAGCACGGCCAATGGCAATGGCGCCACGGCGTTGGGGTCCCGGAGCAGCGCCGATGGTGACAACACCCTGGCGGTGGGCAGCCGCAGCAGCGCCCGTGGCGAAGGTTCGACCGCGCTGGGCACGGCGGCCTCCGCCAATGGGTTCAACGCCATCGCCTTCGGCAGCGGTGCCGCGGCCAACGGCCGCAACGTGGTGGCCATCGGCACAAACGCCAGGGCCGAAGGGTTCAACACCAACGGCGTCGCCATCGGCACCGATTCCTTCGCCTCCGGCACCGATGTCACCGCCCTCGGCGCCGGCGCCCGGGCCACCGGGGTGGGCTCCACCGCCATCGGAGCGGGAGCGGTCACCACCCGGAACAACCAGATCGTTCTGGGCAGGCGTGGCGACACCGTCACCGTGCCCAACCTGGCCGGTCGCGGCACCGAGCTGGTGAGCGCCAACCAGGACGGCACCCTGGTGCGCTCCGTGGGCGTCAGCGCCAACAATGGCAACCTCAGGGTCCAGAACGGCCTCACCGTTGGCGGGCGCACGGTGCTCCGGGGTGGCGCGGCGGTCTCCAATGGCCTCACGGTCCAGGGCGGCGCCCGGATCGACAACCTCACGGTCACCGGTCCGGCCCGGATCGGCGGGCCGCTCACGGTCGATGGTCCCTCCACGTTCAACAACGACGTGTCGGTCAACGGGGCCCTCACCACGACTGGCCCGGTGAGGCTCCGGGGGCTCGCCGACAACGGCAACTTCGCCGTCGACCGTTACCAGTCGGGCCAGCGACGGATGCTCACCATCGACGGCCGCGGCAACACGGGCACCTCCACCGTCACCGTGCCCCAGGTGGAAACCGCCATCACCACCACCGTGCCCCGGCTGGAGAATTCGGTGTACCAGCTGGGCAAGGCGGTGGAGACCACCGGCGCCATGGCTGCAGCCTTCTCCGCCGTGCCCGAGGTCTCGCTTCAGCGCGACGAGCCCGTACGCTGCGGCGTCGGGGCTGGCGGGTTCGGATCCCAGTACGCCCTGGCAGCCGGTTGCGCAGTGCGGGTCTCCGACCGGATGTACCTCAACGGCGCTCTTTCCTATGCCCCGTCGGTGGACTACGGCTATGGATCCACCCCCTCGGTGGGTGGCCGCCTGGGCTTCTCCTTCCCCCTCGGACGAACAAACCCGGTGCAGGAATCCACCCCGGCCGAGGAGGCCACGGACTCCGAGACCTCCCGTGAGATCCAGAACGATCTCCTGGCGATGCGAACCGAGCTTTCGGAACGCGACAAGGAGATCGAGCAGCTGCGAGACCAGCTGGCCCTGCTGGCCTCCCAGACCGGTGAAGGAAGCAATGCCGAACTGGTCGCCCTGCTGCAGAAGCGCATCGAGGAACTGGAAGCCGAGAAGCGCCGCAGCGACCAGGAAGACAACCGTCAGAACGGTCTCATCGAGGCCCTGCAACGCCAGCTGGCCACTCAGCAGGAGCGGTTCAACCAGATGCTGATCCAGATCCGTTCCCTCACTCCGGCCGGCGCCCCCATCACTCCCGTCGTGAATCCGTTGATCAAGCCGGATGTGAGTCCGCAGGCCAGGCCGGCAACCGACGAGAACACCAGCGTCTCCCGCCGGCCCTCCCGCTAGGAGGCGGGCCCGTCAGGGCCTGTGACCAACCCACCACCCGATCTCCGGTCCGCCTTGCCCCTTCCCATGAAACCCACCGTTCTCGTCGCCCTGCTCCTGCTGGCCGGCCCGGCGCTGGCCCAGTCCCGTCCCAGCGATGCCCAGTTGCGGGAGCAGTTCCGCGCCGACTTTCTGCGGGGCTGCCAGTCGGGCCGCACGCCCGGGGTGCGGAACCAGCGCAACTACTGCAGCTGCTACGCCAACTCCTACCTGGCCCGCTACAACGGCCAGACCCTGGCGGCGATCAGTGCCCAGGCCAACCAGCTTGGCGCTGGCGGCCCGGCCCTGGTGGATCTGATGATGGCGCCGGAACGCCAGGCCTGCGCAGCGCGCAGCTGATCAGCCCAGCCTGGCGAGCACCTGGCGATGGACCTCGGTGGAGGCCCGCAAGCGGCGCACCACCGGCTGAGGCAGGGGGGTGTCCAGACAGGCCTGCCAGCGGGCCGTGAGATCGCTGGGAGGCGGCCCGTCGAGCCGAGCGCAGGGGCAGCCCAGGTCGGTGGCCGCCGCCTGCACCTTGGGGTCATAGCTGAGGGCCGCCACGGGAGCTCCGGCGGCGGCGGCCAGGATCAGGCCGTGCAGGCGCATGGCCAGCACGAGGCCACTGCGGGCGCACACACGCATCGCCTCGCGCGGCCGCTCGGCCCTGAGTTCTCGGCTGCGGGCGGCCAGGGCGGGGCTGAGCAGGCCCTGGGCGCGCAGGTTCGCCAGCAGTCCCCTGTCCTGATGGGCGTGGAACGGGAGCCAGAGCAGTTCCCGCTCCGGTGCCAGCCGCTCCAGGGTCTGCAGCCAGGGCATCCAGGCCTCCCCCTGCAGCTGGGGCGTGGGCCGGAAACAGAGCACGACGGGGCCGCCCTCCCCGCGCCAGAGCTCCGGCGCCACGCTCCACACCGGGTCGGCCCCGACACCCCCCCCGTCGGCGCTCCCCAGGGAACGGGCCAAGGCCGCCGAGCCGGGATCCCGCCAGCTCACGGCCGTCACCAGGGGGAGCACGCCCCGCACGAGCCAGCGGCTGCGGCGGCGGCGCAGAGGCCCCAGACCCTGGCCCCAGAGCAGCACGGGCTTGCCCTGGCTGCGGGCGAGCACCACCAGGGCCGCGTAGTACACCAGGCTGAGGAAGCTGGTGCTGTCCTGCAGCAGGCTGCCGCCCCCGAACACCACGGCATCGCAGCGTCCCACCGCCCCCATCACGGCAGCCAGACTGGTGCGGTCCACCGTGTCCACCCCGTAGCGCCGCTGCACCTGGGCCTGGTCCCGGGCTGTGACCAGGGGTCTGCAACCGACCGGCAGGCCCGCCAGCAGCACCTCCAGCAGGGCGTCGTCGCCCAGGTTGTGCTCGCCGTAGTAGCCCACCAGCAGCGGGCGTTGGCGCAGGGGCACGGGTCGGGCCGCGGCAGGGGTCATGCCTACCACCGGGCCGCTCCCGCATCCCGGTGCTCCTCCGGCAGGGGCGCGCCGAGCCAGGCCGCCAGCAAGCCGGCCACGAATCCGGAGGCATGGCCGATCCAGCTCACACCCGCCGGACTGAAGACAGGAATCAGCGACGGCAGCAGGCCGCCATAGAGGCTGAGACACCCCAACGACAGCACGATCGGCCAGGGGCGCCGCTCCACCAGCCCCGCCGCCAGCAGGTACCCCAGCAGGCCGTACACCACACCTGAGAGGCCGTGGCTGGCGTTGTGCCACAGCAGCCACACCGGCAGTGAGCACACCAGCACGGCGGCCCACACCCGCAGATAGGGCCGCAGGCCCCGGGTGAGCACCAGCCAGGAGAGGGGCAGAAACCAGAGGGAGTTGCTGAGCAGGTGCCCGAAGCCGGCATGGCTGAAGGGGGCGGTGAGGATCCCCCACACGGGGCCCCCGGGCACCAGCGGCAGGTTCCAGTGGCCGCCGAAGAACAGTTGATCCACCAGCTCCTGCCCCCAGGGCACCGCCAGGATCAGCAGCGGCAGCAGCAGACGGGAGCGCAGTCCCATGGGTGCGAGTCCCTCGCGAAGGACACAACTCAGTGGCAGAGTCTGCCCATGCACGCGCTCTCCCTGCCGACCTGGTGGATCCACATCGCCTCGGTGCTGGAGTGGATCGCGGCCATCACGGCCGTGCAGGCCTACGGCCAGCGGCGCGGCGAGGCCGGCTGGCGCTGGCTGGCCCTGGCCATGCTGCCGGCCCTGGTGAGCGCCATGGCCGCCTGCACCTGGCACCTGTTCGACAACACCCCGGCCCTGCAGGGGCTGGTGGTGCTGCAGGCCGGCTGCACCGTGCTGGGCAACATGGCCCTGGCGGCGGCGGCGCTGCATCTGCTGCGTCAGCAGCAGGCCGTGCGGCCGCCGGCACCATGAGCGGGGCTGGAGCACTCGTGCAGACCCTGCTCGATCGGCTGTCGGCAGTGGATCCGGGGCCCCTGTTCGTGCTCTCGCTGCTGCCCTACCTCGCCTTTCTCTGGTGGGCCCGCCAGGTTCAGGCCTTCCCGCGGCTGGCCCTGCGCGGGTTCCAGCTCACCCTGCTGTTCGTGGCGATCACGATCGGGGCGGCCGTGATCGCCGAACAGGCCTACGGCAGGCAGCTGGCGGACGTGGATCCCCTCCACGGCGGGGCCGAGGCCTTCCTCACCCTGGCCAACCTGGTGGTGGTGCTCGGCTTTCTCAAGGCGCCGGCCCCGGAGGATGGGGGCTCCGGCGGATGAACAAGTCTTAAGGGGACACGACCGCCGCCGTCCTCCCCCGGAAGATGGGGCGTCGGCTTGTGATCCATGCTCGCTCCGCTTCTGGCTGTGGCCCCCGCCACCATCACCTGGTCGCCGAAGGTGGCGCTGGTGATGATCGTCTGCAACGTGATCGCCATCGCGATCGGCAAGGCCACCATCAAGCAGCCCAATGTGGGCCTGCAACTGCCCAACGCCGCCATGTTCGGCGGCATGAGCCACGGCGCCATGCTGGGCACCCTCAGCCTCGGCCACATCCTGGGCATGGGCACCATCCTGGGCCTGGCTTCCCGCGGCGTGGTCTGAGCCCCAGCGGCCTGCACTCAGCGGCCTGCCAGATAGGGCAACACCCGCAGGCCGTAGCGCTCGAAGCGGTAGTCGAAGAGCAGGGCCGACAGATCCTCGGCTCTGCTCGTTTTCAGTGAGGCCAGCAGGCGTTCCAGCCGCCGATCCCCCCTGGCCTCCACCAGGCCAAGCCAGGTGCGGCGAGCCAGGCGTCCGCTCAGGGCCCAGCGCCAGCCCAGCGCCCGTTGGAGACACCGGGCGTAGCGGCGACTCAGGCGGACGGAATCGCTGCCTTCGAGCAGCAGGGGAGCCAGCACGTCCGCGCTGGCCATGGCATGGCGAATGCCCTCGCCGCCGAGGAGGTTGGCGGTGCTCACGGCATCCCCCAGGCCGATCAGATGACCGTGGCCATGGGCCTCGCTGCGGGTGATGCTGCTGCGGATCCGACCTCCATGGCGATCCAGCACGCGGGCCCGATCCAGATCCAGGTGCCGCAGCAGGCGCTGCAACGCGCCACCGAGGGACACCTGCAGCGAGGGTGGCTCGGGTTCCAGACGGCACACGCCCACCTTGAGCCGGCCGGGCCCCATCGGAAACACCCAGCCGTAGCCCCTCGGTACCCAGGTGCTGCCGAGGAAGAAACCGAGCCGCTCCGCCCAGGGCTGCCATTGGCTCTGGCCCACCTCCAGCAGCCATTCGATGCCAAGGCCCGCCACCAGCGGGGCATGGCGCGGATCGGGATCTCCCAGCAGAGCCCTGGCCTCTCCAGTGGCATCCACCACCCAGCGACTGGCCACCGCCGCGAGACAACGCTCACCGCCGTGACGCAGCCAGGTGCGCATGCCATTCCCCGAGGCCGCCGAGGCCACTGCCCGCCAACCCAGGGCCACATGGGCGCCTCGCGCAGCCGCGTCAGTGGCCAGCCACTGGCGCAGGGCGGCGAAATCGAGCACCGCGCCGAGCGGCTCCGACGCGCACCACTCCCTCGCCGACCCATTGGGGCCCACCAGATGCCAGGCCCGCCAGCGGGCGGCGATCACCTCCGAAGGGAGTCCTAACCGGTCCACGGCCGACTGGGGCAGGGCGGCACTGCTGAAGGCCGCCCGGGAGAGGTCGGGAAGACGATCCACCAGCAGCACCCGCAGGCCTGCGGAGGCCAGCTGGCCGGCCAGCCGGCCACCCGCCGGGCCAGCCCCCACGACAAGCACATCGACGCTGTGGGGAGGAAGGGGGCCCGGTGCGCACGCAGGGCCCCAGGGGCTTGCGGACGTGCTCAGACCGTGAGCGGGGGTTGGGCCGCCACGGGAAGGCGCAGCACCGAGCCGAAGCGCTCGAGGATGCGCTCCGCCATCTGGGGTGGGGTGAGGCCCAGGGTCTCCTTGCTCTGGGCGGGGGAGGCATGGTCCACGAGCGTGTCGGGGATGCCGATGCGGAACACGGGCACCAGCACGTCGTGATCCACCAGGCTCTCGGTGACCGCAGCACCGAAACCGCCCGGCAGGCAGCCCTCCTCCATCGTCACCACCCTGCCGATGCGTCGGGCCATGGGAAGGATCAGGGCCTCATCCAGGGGACGCAGAAAGCGGGCATTGATCACAGCTGCACGCACACCCTGCTCCTGCAGCAGTCCGGCCGTGGCCATGGCCGGATGCACCATGGCGCCGTAGGCCACGATCAGCAGGTCGTCACCGTCGGCCAGCAGTTCGCCGCGGCCGATCTCCAGGGGTTCGAAGCCTTCCTCGGCCAGGGGCACGCCCTCGCCCTCGCCGCGGGGGATGCGCAGGGCACAGGGGCCGTTGTGCTGGATGGCGGTGATCAGCATCCGCTGCAGCTCCGCCTCATCCCTTGGAGCCATCACCGTGAAGTTGGGCACGCAGCGCAGATAGCTGATGTCGTACTGGCCCTGGTGGGTGGGGCCGTCGGCCCCCACGATGCCGGCCCGGTCCATCACGAACGTGACCGGCAGCTTCTGAATGCCCACGTCGTGGATGAGCTGGTCGTAGGCGCGCTGCAGGAAGGTGCTGTAGATGGCGCACACCGGCCGCAGACCCTCGCAGGCCATGCCGGCCGCCATGGTCACGGCGTGTTGTTCGGCGATGCCCACATCGAAGTACTGGGCGGGCAGGGCCTTCTCCAGCAGGTCCAGGCCGGTGCCGGTGGCCATGGCCGCGGTGATGCCCACCACCCGCGGATCCTGATCACAGATCTTCACCAGGGTCTGGCCGAACACCTTGCTGTAGCTGGGGGGTTTCGGCTTGCTGGAGGGGAAGGCCTTGCCGGTGGCCAGGTCGAAGGAGCTCTGGGCGTGGTAGCCCACCTGGTCTTCCTCGGCATAGGCGTAGCCCTTGCCCTTGGTGGTGGCCACGTGCACCAGCACCGGCCCCTCCGTGTGGTGGGCCTGCTCGAAGGTGCGCACCATCTCGGCGATGTTGTGACCGTCGATGGGGCCCATGTAGGTGAAGCCCAGCTCCTCGAACACGGCGCCCACCTTGGGCACCGCCAGCCGCCGCATCGACTCCTTGAGGTTCTTCAGCTCGGGCGGCAGCTCCCCGTGCATGAAGGGGAGGTGCTTGATCGCCTCCTCGGCGTTGTCGGCGATGAACTGCACCGGCTTGCTGTGGCGCATCCGGTTGAGGTGGGTGGAG
Organism: Cyanobium sp. PCC 7001; assembly: GCF_000155635.1. Taxonomy (NCBI): domain Bacteria; kingdom Bacillati; phylum Cyanobacteriota; class Cyanophyceae; order Synechococcales; family Prochlorococcaceae; genus Cyanobium; species Cyanobium sp. PCC 7001. The sequence goes on along the minus strand of NZ_DS990556.1, from coordinate 396,114 downwards.
AGCGCGCCCACCGGCGGGCTGATCGACATGTCGTTGTCGTTCAGCACCACCAGCAGGTTGGTGCGGGGCAGGTGGCCGGCGTGGTTGATCGCCTCCAGCGCCATGCCGCCGGTGAGAGCCCCATCGCCGATCACCGCCACGCACTTGAACGTTTCACCGCGCCGGTCGCGGGCCAGGGCCATGCCCAGGGCCGCCGAGATGGAGGTGCTGGCATGGCCGGCACCGAAGTGGTCGAAGCGGCTCTCGCTGCGCTTGAGGTAGCCGGCCACGCCTCCTTTCTGGCGCAGCGTGTGGAAGTCCTTGTAACGGCCGGTGATCAGTTTGTGGGGGTAGGCCTGGTGCCCCACGTCCCACACCACCTTGTCCCGGTCAAGATCGAGGGTCTGGTAGAGGGCGAGGGTGAGTTCCACCACGCCCAGACCGGGTCCGAGGTGGCCACCACTGGTACTCACCACCTCCAGATGCCGTTCGCGGATCTGACGCCCGATCGCCTCCAGCTCGGCGACGCTCAGACCATGCAACTGGTTGGGGTGGGTCAGCTCACTGAGATGCATCACGACCCTTGCGTTGGATGCAATCTAGGGGGTTCACCCGGGGATCCCGTGCGGATTGCGACACTGGAGCCATGAGCGAGTCGCACTGCAACCCAACCGCCTCGGCCGTATCCGCTCCGGCCGACTGCGCTGCTCACGTCGACGCCGATTCCGGCACCGACTCCGGCCCCGATACCGACCGGTATCTGCGGCGCATCCTGCGCGCCCGCGTCTACGACGTGGCGATCGAGTCGCCCCTGGATGCGGCACCCAACCTCTCGGCGCGGCTGGCCAACCGGGTGCTGCTGAAGCGGGAGGACCTGCAGCCGGTGTTCAGCTTCAAGCTGCGCGGCGCCTACAACAAGATGGCCAGCCTCAGCCCGGCGGAGCTGGAACGGGGCGTGATCGCCGCCAGCGCCGGCAACCACGCCCAGGGGGTGGCTCTGGGGGCCCAGCGGCTGGGCTGCCGCGCCGTGATCGTGATGCCGGTCACCACCCCGGAGATGAAGGTGCGGGCGGTGGCGGCCCGGGGCGCCGAGGTGGTGCTGCACGGCGACAACTACGACGCCGCATGTGCCCACGCCCAGCAGCTGGCCGAGCGGGGCGGGCTCAGCTTCATCCACCCCTTCGACGATCCGGAGGTGATCGCTGGCCAGGGCACCATCGGCCTGGAGATCCTGCGCCAGTGCTCCCAGCCCCCCGATGCCATCTACGTGGCGGTGGGAGGCGGCGGACTGATCGCCGGCATCGCCGCCTACGTGAAGGCCCTCTGGCCCCGGGTGCAGATCGTGGGCGTGGAGCCGATCGACGCCGATGCCATGGCCCGGTCGCTGGCGGCGGGGGAGCGGGTGCGGCTGGAGCAGGTGGGGCTCTTCGCCGACGGCGTGGCCGTGCGGCAGGTGGGGGCCCACACCTTCGCCCTGGCCCAGCGCCACGTGGACCGCATGGTGACCGTGAGCACCGACGAGATCTGCGCCGCCATCAAGGACGTGTTCGAGGACACCCGCTCCATCCTCGAGCCCGCCGGCGCCCTTGCCGTGGCCGGCATGAAGCTGGACGTGGAACAGCGGGGCCTGCGGGAGCAGACCCTGGTGGCGGTGGCCTGCGGCGCCAACATGAATTTCGACCGGCTGCGCTTCGTGGCGGAGCGGGCCGAGCTGGGCGAAGAGCGGGAGGCCATGCTGGCCGTGGAGATCCCGGAGCGACCCGGCAGCCTGCGGCGCTTCTGCCAGGTGCTGGGGGAGCGCAGCCTCACGGAGTTCAGCTACCGGCTGGCCGACCCCCGCGTGGCCCACATCTTCGTGGGCGTGCAGATCCGGGGCCATGCCAACACCCTGCAGCTGCTGGAGGAACTCAGGGCGGCCGGCTTCCCCTGCCTGGATCTGAGCCGCAACGAGCTGGCCAAGCTGCACCTGCGCCACATGGTGGGCGGACGGCTGCCGGCCAGTGCCAGCACGGCCCTCGACCAGGGCGAGGAGCTGCTCTACCGCTTCGAGTTCCCGGAGAAGCCGGGAGCCCTGATGGCCTTCGTGAACGCCCTGCAGGCCAGCTGGAACATCAGCATCTTCCACTACCGCAACCACGGCGCCGACGTGGGCCGGATCGTGGTGGGGGTGCAGGTGCCGCCGGCCGAGCGCCAGGCCTGGCAGCGCTTCCTCGACGGTCTCGGCTACGCCCACTGGGACGAGAGCGGGAACCCGGCCTACCGGCTCTTCCTCGGCTCCAAGGACTGAATCAAGAGCTGAATCAAGGGCTGAAGGTGAGCCCCAGCACCTCCCGCAGCGCCTCAGGAACGTCCGGATGCTCGAGCAGGCCCAGCTGACGCCAGGCGATGTGGCCGTCGGGTCGAACCAGCAGGGCCTGCGGCTCCGAGCCGTAGGACGCGGCGAACTGCCCGGCGGCGTCGGCGATCACGGCCAGCTCGTGGCACTCCGGCGGCGGCGGCCCCAGGGCGATCAGATGGCTCTGGAGCAGTGCGGCTGGAAGCTGCTGCCGCAGCCGGGCGGCCAGGGCCCGGGCCGGGGCGGGATCGGCGCCGGCCGGCAGGGAGATCAGCAGGGCATGGCGGGGGGCCCGCAGCAGCTCTGAGAGCCGCAGCGGCATGGCCACATGACGCCGGCGCAGACCCTCGGCATCGGGGGCGCGGTCGCCGGCCCGCAGATCCTCCGGGGCAGGCACCGGCTCCCCATCCCGCACCCAGGCGCTGCCGCGGTAGGTCTCCAGCAGCTGGGTGTTCACCAGGGGATCGGGCGGGGCCTGCTCACGCCCGAAGTTGAGGCTGGCCTCCAGGGTGCGGCGGATCACGGCGGCCCCCACCGGCCGTCGCTCGGCGGCGTAGCTGTCGAGCAGGCTCAGGGGCGCCAGACCGCGCTGCACCAGGGCCAGCTTCCAGGCGAGGTTGTGGGCGTCCTGGATGCCGGTGTTCATGCCCTGGCCGCCCGTGGGCGGATGGATGTGGGCCGCATCTCCCGCCAGGAACACACCGCCGCGCTGGTAGTCCGCCGCCAGCCGCATGCTGATCCGGTAGGTGGACGACCAGCGCAGATCGCGCAGGCGCGGCACCGGCGGCACCAGCAACGCGTCCGCCACCTGCTGCAGAACCTCCAGATCGGGGCCGTCCCCGCCAGCGGCCAGGCCATGGGCCACCCCATCCCCCCGGGTGGGACCCGCAGCATCCAGGTCGGCGGGCGCCAGCATCGACACCCGGTAGCGGCCGGGTTCGGGCAGGGGAATCGCCACGAAGAACTCCGGTGGGCCCGGCTCGCTGGGCAGGCGCAGCGCCCGCAGCGGCACCCCCCGCGGCAGGTCCCAGTCGATCGCCACATCGCCGAGCATGAAGGCGGCCTCCATCGCCTCGCCCTCGAAGGGAATGGCCAGGGCATGGCGCACGCTGCTGTGGGCGCCATCGCAGCCCACCACCACCTGCACCGTCTGCTGTTCGCGACGTCCGTCGCCGTGGAGCAGGGTCACGGTCACCCCGGGGCTGGGGCCACCGGCAGCGGCAGGGGGAAGCGGCTGCAGCGCGTCCAGGCGCACGTTGCGCTCCAGGTCCACCCCCCCGCTCTGCACCAGCCGGGAGAGCTGACGCTCCAGCTCCGGCTGGGGAACCCCCAGATCGCCGTAGGGAACCGGGCCGCAGCGCCCAAGACTGGGCGGCGGCTCCGCCACGGAGCCTGCCTCTGGAGGGGCTGGAAGCCAGCGCTGATCCATCACCGTGGCCATCGGCTCCAGCCACACGCCTGCATCGATGAGCGGCTGCGCCAGGCCAAGGGCCGCGAAGATCTCCAGGCTGCGGGGCGTGATGCCGATGGCGCGGCAGTAGGGCAGCGGTTCGCTCAGCTGGTCGATCAGCCGGCAGTGGCCTCCCTGGCGGGCCAGCTCAGCCGCGAGGGTGAGGCCCACCGGGCCCGCTCCCACCACCAGCACTGAGAGCACCATCGCCGCACCAGTCCGACTGGAACCATTCAGACAGCCGCTGTTCCGCCGGCAAGGGGCAGACAAGCGGCTCAGCCTCCCTTACCTTGCCTCCATGTCCTGGGCTGAGCGCCATGGGCGTGGATCCTGAAGCCCCCACCCCCCAGCCCCCCGCAGCGGCCGTTCCGAACCTGTCGCTGCCGGCCCACCTGGAGGCGATCCTCTACCTCAAGGGCCGCCCCCTCAGCCTGCAGGAACTGGCGGCGATCGCCGGGGTGGAGGCGGCCACGGCCGAGCTGGGCCTGATCACCCTGATGGCCGACTACGCCCATCGCGACACGGCCCTGGAGATCCGCCAGGACGGGCAGCACTACGGACTGCAGCTGCGGGAGAGCCTGGCCGACCTCGTGCAGAACCTGGTGCCGGTGGATCTGTCCACGGCGGCCCTGCGCACCCTGGCCACCATCGCCCTCAAGAAACGCATCCTGCAGTCGGAATTGGTGGATCTGCGGGGGTCGGGCGCCTACGACCACATCAAGGAGCTGCTCAGCCAGAACTTCATCGAGCGGCGGCGCCAGAGCGACGGACGCTCCTACTGGCTGAGCCTCAGCGAGAAATTCCACCGCACCTTCGCGGTGAAGGCCGAGGAACTGCAGCCCCAACCGCGGCGGGCTGCATAGAGTCGGGATTCATCCCGTGGTCCCATGGACGTCGTCGCCCAGGTGCTGAGTGTGCTCAGCCGCACACTGGAGATCTATTCCCTGATCCTGCTGGTGCGGGTGCTGCTGAGCTGGTTCCCGAATCTGGACTGGAGCAATCCGGTGCTCTCCAGCGTCAGCTCGATCACCGACCCCTACCTGAATGTGTTCCGCGGCCTGATCCCGCCGATCGGTGGACTCGATCTCTCGGCGATCCTGGCGTTCCTGGCCCTCAGCCTGGGACAGCAGCTGCTGGGCAGTGCCAGCGTCAGCATGATGGCCTCGATGTACTGAGCGGAACGCTGTACTGAGCGGGCTGTACTGAGTGAGCCGATCTCAGCCGGCCAGATCCTGCTCCAGCGGCAGCAGTTCATCCTCGACGCCGGCCCTGGTCCGGACAGGCGCGTTGAAACCGCGGGCCTTGAGGATGCGGAAGCTGATGGGCCTGGGGGTGCCCGCCGGCACTGCCAGCCGCAGGGCAAAGCTGGAGCTGCCGGGAGGCACATCGCCGATGGAGCCCACCCGGGTGCGGTTCTGCAGCACCGGCTCGCCGCTGGAATCGACGATCAGGGCGAACACGTCGGTGTCCACCACCGGCTTGCGGCGGTCGTTCACCACGGTGCCGCGCATGGCGTAGCAACTGGCCCCGGCGGGCCGCCGCAGCTCCGGCTGGGCGGCCACATCGTCAGCCGGGCAGGGCTCCAGGGTCACCTCCTGCACCTGCAGATCGATGGCCCAGGCGGCCGGTGCGAGCAGCAGCAGCCCCGCGATCAGCCCCAGGGCCGGCAACAGTCGCTTCAGGGCCTTCATCGCTGGTCGCCATCGCCTCCGATCACGTTACGGGCGGCGCGACTGGCCAGCTTCTCGAGATTGGCGCTGGCCACGCTGTCGAGATCCAGCCCCAGTTCCGTGGCCAGCTGGGCCACGTACCAGAGCACATCGCCCAGTTCCAGCTGCAACGCCGCACGCACCTCGTCACTGAACACACCGCCGCGATCGCGCAGCACCTTCTTCACCTTGTCGGCCACCTCACCCGACTCACCGCAGAGGCCCAGGGTGGGGTAGATGGGGTTCTGGCCGACGCCCGGGTAGAGGGCCGTACGGCGGGACCGTTCCTGGTAGGTCTGAAAGTCCATTCGTGCCAGCCCTGAGACAGGGCCCGATGGTAGTTTCGGCCTTAACTTCGCCATCGCGATGCCCCAGCCCGATCTCATGCGTCGCACCAAGATCGTCGCCACGATCGGGCCCGCCACCGAATCTCCCGAACGTCTCAAGGCACTCATCGAGGCCGGCGCCACCACCTTCCGGCTCAACTTCTCCCACGGCGACCACAGCGACCACGCCGCCCGCATCGCCACAATCCGCCAGGTTTCGGTGGAGATGGGCGTGCATGTGGGGATTCTTCAGGATCTCCAGGGTCCGAAGATCCGCCTGGGTCGATTCGCCGATGGCCCGATCACCCTGGCCCGGGGTGCCAGCTTCAGCCTCACCTCCCGGGACGTGGCCTGCAACCAGGAGATCGCCACCGTCACCTACGCCAAGCTGGCCGATGAGGTGACCCCGGGCAGCCGCATCCTGTTGGATGACGGCCGCGTGGAGATGTGCGTGGAATCGGTGAACACGGCCGATCACACCCTCCATTGCAGCGTCAGCGTGGGTGGGGTGTTGAGCAACAACAAAGGGGTGAACTTCCCCGATGTTCAGCTCTCGATCCGCGCCCTCACCGACAAGGATCGGGCCGATCTCACCTTCGGACTGCAGCACGGCGTGGACTGGGTGGCCCTCAGCTTCGTCCGCAACCCCTCCGACCTCCAGGAGATCAAGGATCTGATCGCCAGCCAGGGCCATACCACGCCCGTGGTGGCCAAGATCGAGAAATTCGAGGCCATCGATCAGATCGACGACATCCTGATGTTGTGCGATGGCGTGATGGTGGCCCGCGGCGATCTCGGGGTGGAGATGCCGGCTGAGGAAGTGCCGCTGCTGCAGAAGGAACTGATCCGCAAGGCCAACAGCCTGGGGATTCCGGTCATCACCGCCACCCAGATGCTGGATTCGATGGTGAGCTGCCCGCGGCCCACCCGCGCCGAGGTGAGTGATGTGGCCAACGCCATCCTCGATGGCACGGACGCCGTGATGCTCTCCAACGAGAGTGCCGTGGGCGACTACCCGGTGGAGGCGGTGGCCACCATGGCCACGATCGCCCGTCGCATCGAGCGCGACTACCCCAAGCGGCTGATCGACAGCCGCATGGCCACCACCATTCCCAACGCCATCTGCCAGGCGGTGAGCAACATCGCCCGCAACCTCAACGCGGCGGCGATCCTGCCCCTCACCAAGAGCGGTGCCACCGCCCGCAACGTGAGCAAGTTCAGGCCCAGCACCCCGATCCTGGCGGTGACCAGCGAGCCCCAGGTAGCCCGCCAGCTGCAGCTGATCTGGGGGGTGAATCCGCTGCTCGTGCCCGAGCAGACCTCCACCACCAGCACCTTCAGCCTGGCGATGGGCCTGGCCCGCGACGGCGGTTTCCTTCAGGACGGCGACCTGGTGGTGCAGACCGCGGGCACCCTGGCCGGTGTGAGCGGGTCCACCGACTTCATCAAGGTGGGCATCGTGACTGCGGTGCTGCCCCGCGGCCTGGGCATCGGCACCGGCTCGGTGAGCGGGCGGGTGCGGGTCGTGACCCGGGCCGAGGATGCCGCCGCCATCCAGACCGGCGAGATCCTGGTGGTGCGGGAGACCAGCGCCGCCTTCGTGGAGGCCTTCCGCCGGGCCAAGGCCGTGATCGCCGAGACGGGCGGTGCCGAAAGCCACGCTGCCGTGATCGCCCAGCGCACCGGCATCCCGGCGATCGTGGGCGTCACCAACGCCCTCGAGAGCCTGCGCGACGGGGAGATCGTGACCCTGGACCTGCACCACGGCCTGGTGCACCGCGGCGCCCGCAGCCACAACGCCGACCCGATCGGCGCCATCGTCTAGGGCCCTGCTCCGATCCCATGGCCTCGAAGCTCTCCCTGGGCGAAACGGTGGGCATGGCCCTGGCCACGCTGCGCGCCAACCGCCTGCGCAGCCTGCTCACGATGCTGGGCATCGTGATCGGCAATGCCTCCGTGATCACCCTGGTGGGAGTGGGCCGCGGCGCCCAGAACCTGGCCGAAGGGCAGCTGAGCAACCTCGGGGCCAATGTGCTCTTCGTGGTGCCGGGAAACAACGACACCCGTCGCCAGGGCATCGACTTCCCCAAGACCCTGGTGCTGGAGGACGCCCAGGCGATCGGCGAGCAGGTGCCCTCCGTGAAGCGGGTGGCCCCCCAGATCACCCTCAGCGAGGTGGTGCAGGCCGGCGGCCTCAGCAGCTCCACCTCGGTGAACGGCATCACGCCTGACTTCCTGCCGGTGCGTCAGTTCGAGATGGCGCGCGGCCGCTTCATCTCGGCCAGCGATCTGGAGGCCGCCCGCAGCGTGACGGTGATCGGGCCCGATCTGGCCGAGAAGATGTTTCCCGGGGGCACCGCCGTGGGCCGCACCCTCCGCATCCGCACCCAGCCCTTCGAGGTGATCGGCGTGCTGGAGGCGAAGGGAGCGGTGTTCGGCCAGAACCAGGACGAGAACGCCTACGTGCCGCTCACCACCATGGTGAGCAAGCTCTCGGGCCGTGATCCCACCTACGGGGTGAGTCTCAATTTCATCAGCGTGGAGGCCCGCGACGGCCAGAGCATCAACGCCGCCGCCTTCCAGATCACCAACCTGTTGCGCCAGCGGCACAACATCCTGCGGGAGGACGACTTCGCCGTCCGCTCCCAGCAGGATGCCCTCACCATCGTGAGCACCATCACGGGCGGCCTCACCCTGATGCTGGCGGCGATCGGCGCCGTGTCCCTGCTGGTGGGGGGCATCGGCATCATGAACATCATGCTGGTGTCGGTGAGTGAGCGCACGGCGGAGATCGGGCTGCGCAAGGCGCTCGGTGCCCGCAGCGGCGACGTGCTGCTCCAGTTCCTGGTGGAGTCGCTGGTGCTGGCCAGCCTCGGAGGTGCGATCGGCACCGCCGTGGGGGTGGGCACCGTGAGCCTGGTGGCTCTGGTCACGCCCCTGCCGGCCACGATCGGCACGGGCACGATCCTGCTCACGGTGGGGCTGTCGGGCTCGATCGGCCTGTTCTTCGGAGTCCTGCCGGCCCGGCGGGCCTCCCAGCTCGACCCGATCGTGGCGCTGCGCAGCCTCTGAGACTCAAGGCAGAGCTGCCATGGCGTTGGCGAGATCCCGAAAAAAGTCTTAAGCCAGGCCGGCAGATGCTGAAACCGTGGCGAAGGTCACCAAACCCCCGGGGCATTCAATGGCTTGATAGGTCTCATTGCATGTGGTAATCACCTTGACCTGGCTGGAATGCGGATACCGGAACAGCAGCGATCGCATGGTGATCGCCCGCTGCGTCGGGCCCGAACAGTTCTTCCTCGAACGGGTGGTGTTCCCCTTTGAGCTGCTCAGCTTCTCCTGCCCTCCCGCGTCGGAACTGAAGATCTGGACCCATGGGCTCGGCGGGCCTGAGCTGATCGAGACCCTGGCGGTGGCCGATCTCGAGATCGAAGCGGGCGCCGATGAACCTCCTCCACCGGAGCGTGCTGCAGCAGAATCGCCCAAATCGGGGGGCGCAGGCAGCCAGAGACCACGCGGGTTGAGCTTCAGCAAAGGCAACGGTGACCTGGTGGAGGCCTGGGTCTCGGCGGTCTGAGCGGAAGGGCCCGCGAGGCCAGCGGCCTGATCCCGCCGTTACACTTGTTAAGAAAGTGTCTCAGCTATGAACCAGCGCTGGCGTCTGATCGTTCTCTGGCTCCTGCCGCTGGCAGTGGTGGCCTTCCTCGGCTGGCAGATCCTCAGCAGCGGCGGGATCGGCAACCTCAGCCCGAAGGGCCCCACCACTGCACCTCGCAATGCCGCCGTGGCCCGCATGAGCTACGGCCGTTTCCTCGACTATGTGGATGCAGGCCGGGTGACGGCCGTCGACATCTTCGATGGAGGCCGCAGCGCCGTGATCGAGGCAGTGGATCCCGAGCTGGACAACCGGGTGCAGCGTCTGCGGGTGGACCTGCCCGGCGTGGCCCCCGAGCTGGTGAACAAGCTCAAGGATCAGGGCATCAGCTTCGACGTCCATCCCCCGCGGCAGGCGCCACCCGTGCTGGGCATCCTTGGCAACCTGCTGTTCCCCCTGCTGCTGATCGGTTCGCTGATCTTCCTGGCCCGCCGTTCCAGCGGCATGCCCGGTGGTCCGGGCCAGGCCATGCAGTTCGGCAAGACCAAGGCGCGTTTCGCCATGGAAGCCGAAACCGGCGTGAAGTTCGATGACGTGGCTGGCGTGGAGGAAGCCAAGCAGGACCTCGAGGAGGTGGTGACCTTCCTGAAGACCCCTGAACGCTTCACCTCCGTGGGCGCCCGCATCCCCAAGGGGGTGCTGCTGGTGGGCCCCCCCGGCACCGGCAAGACGCTGCTGGCCAAGGCCATCGCCGGCGAAGCCGGGGTGCCGTTCTTCTCCCTCTCCGGCTCGGAGTTCGTGGAGATGTTCGTGGGCGTGGGCGCCAGCCGCGTGCGCGACCTGTTCAAGCGCGCCAAGGAGAACAGCCCCTGCCTGATCTTCATCGACGAGATCGATGCGGTGGGCCGCCAGCGGGGCGCCGGCGTGGGCGGCGGCAACGATGAGCGGGAGCAGACCCTCAACCAGCTGCTCACCGAGATGGATGGCTTCGAGGGCAACAGCGGCATCATCATCATTGCGGCCACCAACCGGGCCGATGTGCTCGATTCAGCGCTGCTGCGGCCCGGCCGCTTCGATCGTCAGGTGCAGGTGGATGTGCCCGACATCAAGGGCCGCCTCTCCATCCTGAAGGTGCATTCCCGCAACAAGAAGCTGGCCGAGGACGTGAGTCTCGAGACCATCGCCCGCCGCACCCCGGGCTTCTCTGGGGCCGACCTGGCCAACCTCCTCAACGAGGCGGCCATCCTCACGGCCCGTCGCCGCAAGGAGGCCACCACCCTGGCGGAGATCGACGATGCCGTGGACCGGGTGATCGCCGGCATGGAGGGCAAGCCCCTCACCGATGGTCGCAGCAAGCGTCTGATCGCCTACCACGAGGTGGGCCACGCCCTGGTGGGCACCCTGGTCAAGGCCCACGACCCGGTGCAGAAGGTCACCCTGATTCCGCGGGGCCAGGCCCAGGGCCTCACCTGGTTCTCACCGGACGAGGAGCAGATGCTGGTGAGCAAGGCCCAGCTCCGGGCCCGGATCATGGGCGCCCTGGGCGGTCGCGCCGCCGAGGAGGTGGTCTTCGGCCATGCCGAGGTGACCACCGGCGCCGGTGGTGACATCCAGCAGGTGGCCTCGATCGCCCGCCAGATGGTCACCCGCTTCGGCATGAGCGACCTCGGTCAGTTCTCCCTGGAGGCGGGCAATCAGGAGGTGTTCCTCGGGCGCGATCTGATGACCCGCAGTGACGGCTCCGACCGGATGGCCAGCCGCATCGACGATGCCGTGCGCCAGATCGTGCAGACCTGCTACGAGGACACGGTGCGTCTGGTGGCCGAGCACCGCACCTGCATGGACCGGGTGGTGGAGCTCCTGATCGAGAAGGAAAGCCTCGATGGAGATGAGTTCCGCGCCCTGGTGTCGGAATTCACCACCATTCCCGAGAAGGAGCGGTTCTCGCCGTTGCTCACCGAAGCGGCCTTCCCGGCCGCCTGAGCGGAGCCGCCGCGACAACCTCCACGACCCCAACCTCCAGGAACCTTGGGGAACACAAAAGGGCTCACCAGAGGATCCTGGTGAGCCCTTTTCTCTGTGTCCCTCTCCGAATCCGGGGTCCGGCAGAGTCCGGACCGCAGACACCAGGACCGTGCTGTCAGAGCGGGCGCCCCGCGTCAGACCGGGCGCACCGCGCGCTTCTCGATCACCTTGTCGATCAGGCCGTAGGCCATGGCCTCGGCCGGTGACATGAAGAAGTCGCGGTCAGTGTCCTCCTCGATGCGGGTCATGGGCTGACCGGTGCGGTCGGCCAGCTCCTGATTCAGCTTCTGCTTGAGGTAGAGGATCTCGTCGGCCTGGATGCGGATGTCGCTGGCCTGGCCGCGGGCACCACCGAGGGGCTGGTGAATCATGATCCGCGAGTGGGTGAGGCTGCTGCGCTTTCCCTTGGTGCCCGCGCAGAGCAGGAAGGCGCCCATGGACGCCGCCAGACCGACGCACACCGTCTGCACATCGGGCTTGATGTGCTGCATGGTGTCGAAGATGCCGAGACCGTCGTAGACGGAACCGCCTGGGGAGTTGATGTACAGGAAGATGTCCTTCTCCGGGTCTTCCGCTTCGAGGAACAGCAACTGGGCAACGATCCGGTTGGCGGACTCGGCCGTCACCGGCTCCCCGAGAAACACGATCCGTTCCCGCAGCAGCCGGGAATAGATGTCGAACGCGCGTTCTCCCCGGCCCGACTCCTCAATCACGATCGGGATCATGGGGATGGTGAATGAACTGGCGCGATCCTACTGAGCCTGGGCGGCTAGGGTCGCCTCACCCCTGATGCCGAGCAGAGTGAGCGCCGCCCTGACCGTCTCCGACAGCAAGCGGGCTTTTCACCGCGCCTTCCCCTACGTGATTGCGCCCCTGTACCGGCGCATGGTGGACGAGCTGCTGGTGGAGCTGCACCTCCTGAGCCGGCAGCGCGGTTTCGAGGCCAACCCGCTGTTCGCCTGCGGCCTGATCCAGGTGTTCGACGGCTTTGCCAAGGGGTACCGGCCCAGCGAGCACAAGCCCGTCCTGCTGGCCGCCCTCTGCTCGGCCACCGGCTTCGACGCCGAGGCCCTGCGCCGTGAAGCGGAAGCGAGCCGCGCGGCCATGGGCAACCACAGCGTGGAGGAAGTGAAAGGCTGGATCGAGCGGCAGGGGGACGGTGCACCCGAGCCCCTGGCCTCGGCCCTGGCCAGCATCCGCCGTCCCGATTTCCACTACTCGCGTCTGATGGCCGTGGGACTGCTCAGCCTGCTGGAGGAGGCCCAGGGGGCGGACGCGATGGATCCAGGCACCCTGCGCTCCTTCGCGCAGGAACTCGCCGGTGCGATCGGGCTGTTGCGGGAGCGGGTCGACAAGGACCTCAGCCTCTACGCAACCAATCTGGAGAAACTCGCCCAGGCGGTGGCGCTGATGGAGGAAACCGTGGCGGCCGAGCGCCGCAAGCGGGAACGGCAACAGGCCGCCCTCAGGGACGCGGCTGCGGGGTCCCTGACGGAGGTGGCTGCGGAGACGGCGATGGAGAGCGCGCCGGAGGCGGAGGCGGCTCCCGCTGCGCCGTCGGCACCTGCAGACGCCCCCACAGCGCACTGATCGGTCTGCGTTCGTCCGCCGGTCTCTCGGCCACCACGGTGAACCGCTCGGCGTTGATCAGGGTGACCGGCAGGCTGGGGGGCATCAGCCCCAGGCCGGCCAGCCCCTTCGGCTGAAGGTCCAGGCGAAGCAGGGGGGCCTCGGCACCCGTGGCCACCGGAACCGACGCGGCAGGCGTGGGGTCAGGCCCCAGAAAGAGCAGCAGTTCCGGCGCGGCGCCCGGCCGGCTGATCCAGCGCCATCCGCCCACCACAACCCCGTCCTCCCGGCGCCAGACGCTGGCGGGCAGCGTGGTGGAGCCCACGGGCTCACCGGCAGGGCGCACGGCAGGAGCTGCCGCGTCGCTGAGGCCCTCCTGCTCGAGGCGCTCGCGCAACTGGTTGAGCAGCTCGGCCCACACCCGCCGGTCGGCGCCGGGGGCGAGCTGGAGCAGTAGACCGGCCTGAAAGGGGCCGGATGGCAACGGGCGCAGGGACAGACGGAACGGACTGCGCCGCAGCAGCGCCAGCTCGGCAGGGCCGACCCCGTAGCGGGTGGCGAGGGGGTCGCGGATCAGCTGGCGGCCGAGCAGGCCCTGGAGCAGCACGTCCAGGCTGCGCCCCTCCAGCACCAGCAGGCTGCCGCCCTCCAGCGGCTGCCCACGCCGCACGGAGCTGACCTGGGCCTCGCTCACGGCGGGGGGCTCGGGGGCGAGGAGAGCGGCGACCCCAGCCGCTTCTCCCCGGGCCGCCAGATCGCCACCGCTGAGCTCCAGGCTCACACACCCCTCCTGGAAGCTCTGCAGCAGCGGTGCCACCGGGCCGGCCATCACCCCGAAGGCGCCGGAGGTCCAGAAGGCCGCCTGCTCCCGCTCCAGCCGCGCCAGGCAGCGTTGCTCGAGGCCGCGGCGCTGGCGGGGCAACCGCCTGAGCTCATCGGTGAGCAGGCGATGGGAGAGGGGATCGGCGGCCACCACCAGCAGGTCGTCCACCACGACGCTGTGGGCGGGGCGGGCCAGGGCGCCGGTGAGCATGGGCCGGGGCATGGGCAGCACCAGATAGGCGGGGCCGTCCCCCTGGCGGCCCCAGAACTGCCACCACAGACGGCGCTGCTGGGACCAGAGCCGGGTGGCGGTGGCTGCACCGAGGCGCTCCTGCCAGAGCCGCGGCACCGGCCGGCTGGGAGCCGCCGGAAAGCTCTGCAGCAGGGCCGCCTGGGCCAGCAGGCGAGCCAGCCCCTCGGCCCGCGGCCGCGGCAGCTGCCACAGCGCCACGGCCGGCCCCAGCAGCAGCAGCAGCGTGGTGGCGGCCGTGATCCGCAGGGGAAGCCGCGGCCCATGCAGCTTCAGCCCGCTTGCGGCGGGCCAGTTGAGGCTTCGCCAGGTCATGGCACCGGCGTGTAGAGGGTGGTGCGCTGCCGTGCCGGCCGTCCCAGCTGCCGGGCGGCCTCACGGAGGGCTGCAGGGCTCTGGGCGGTGCCACCACGGGCCCCCGCCATGGTGGTGATGTGCTCCTCCATGAGGGTGCCGCCCAGGTCGTTGCACCCCCAGCGCAGGGCCTCCCGGGCGCCGGCCAGGGTGAGCTTCACCCAGCTGGGCTGATGGTTGGGGATCCAGGGCCCCAGGATCAGCCGGGCCTGGGCCGTGAGCAGCAGCATCGCCTCCAGGTCGGGTTGGTCGCGGCCCACCCGGCTGCGCAGCGGCGCCGGTGCCGCCGACCCCACGAACGGCAGCAGCACGAACTCGGTGAACCCCTGGAGGCCCTGGGCGCGGGCCTGGGACTGGAGGGTCACCAGGGTGAGCAGGTGGGCGGCGAGGTCGGCCGGGGCTTCGAGGTGGCCGGCCATCAATGTGGATGTGGCCGCCAGGCCCTGGGCCTGCACCTGCAGCATCACCGCCACCCACTGGCGGGCAGTGAGCTTTTCCGGGCACAGCACCCGGCGCACGCGCTCGCTGAGCACCTCGGCGGCGGTGCCGGGGACTGAGCCCAGGCCGGCCCGCCTGAGCCGCTGCAGCACGGTGTCCAGGGGAAGCCCGTCCTGCTCGGCGAAGAACAGGAGCTCCTGGGGCGAGAAGGCGTGCAGGTGGAGTCCCGGCGCCGCCCGCTGCAGCTGGCGCAGCAGCTGCTCGGCGTGGGCCAGCTGGCTGCCATCGAGGCGCGCGGCGGGGTTGAGGCCGCCCTGCAGGCACAGCTCGGTGGCCCCCAGGCTCCTCGCCTGGGCGGCACGCTGGGCCAGCTCCTCGCCACCGAGCCAGTAGGCACCGGGCTCTCCGGGGTCACGGCGAAAGGCACAGAAGGAACAGTGCTTGACGCAGTGGTTCGAGGCATTGAGGTTGCGGTTCACCACGTAGGTGACCGTGTCGCCCGCCAGCCGGCGGCGCAGGGCATCGGCCCGTTGCTGCAGCAGCATCCGATCCGCGCCATCCCAGGGGCGCTCGAGCAGCGCCAGGGCGAGGCCAGGCAGGGGGCTGGAGTTCAGCTGGTCGCGATCCAGGAGGCGGCCTTCCAGGTCCTGGTGGGCCTGCGCCAGTGCATCGAGCACACGGCCGGCGGACCCGGATAGCGGGGGAGCGGCCTGCTCCACCTCAGCCGGTGGCACCAGCAGCGCATCTGCCTTGGTCCACGACCAAGGGGCAAGGGACGGTGTCACGACCGTGGCGACTGTCCCTGGGAGGGAAAGCGGCGGCCCTGGGCGATGCCGGACGACGGCCGAGCGGCTGCCGGCTTGGTCCTGGCCTTCGCGGTGACCTTGGCGCCGGGCTTGACGGTGGGTCTGGCCGGGTTCCCCTTGTCGGTGTCCCGCCGGCGGCGGCGGTCGCGCCACTCCACCACCGACAGGTAGATCACTCCGCCGCTGACGAACAGCAGCAGCGCCGAAGCGAGGCCAGCCAGAAGCTGGGTGCTGCTGAAGGGCAGATCAGCCAAGGGATGGGAGACGGAAAGGAGGGAAAGGATCAGAATTTGATGCTGCCGTCACCGTGGCGACCCCACACCACCATGGCGATGGAGAAGCTGAACAGGGCAGCCAGTGAGGCCCATCCCAGGGTGATCAACATGCCGGATCCGCGTGGCGTGGGGGCACTGTACCTAGGCTCCTGCCACATCGAACAGGCCGCCCATGGTGCGTTCGTCTCCCGTCGCCGTCCGCGAACGGCAGCAGCTGCGTCAGCCGTACCCCAACTACCGGGTGGTGGTGCTGGACGACGCCATCAACACCTTCCAGCACGTGGTGGAGTGCCTGGTGCGGTTCATTCCCGGCATGCAACCTGACCGGGCCTGGGAACTGGCCCACCGCATCGACGCGGAAGGCTCCGCCGTGGTGTGGTGCGGTCCCCAGGAGCAGGCCGAGCTGTACCACCAGCAGCTGGGCGCCGAAGGACTGACCATGGCCCCCCTGGAGCGGGACTGATGGGACGGGTGGTGATCACCCACAGCACCTACCTCGAGGGTCTGATTCCGCTGTTGCAGCGGCTGGCCCGACTCCCGGGAGTGGACACGGTGACCCCGGCGGTGCTCAGCCGGGTGAAGGGGCGCAGCCCGGGCCTGCGGCTGCGGGTGTCCACCCCGATCCGCGGGGGCCACAAGCTGCTGGCCCGACGGGGCACCAGTGCCCAGGAGGTGTTCGTGATCACCACCGCCAACCGGGAGGAGTTGCAGGAGCTGGTGGATCAGTTGTTGGAGGACTGACCGCCCCCCAGGCTCATCCGCAGCTCGCCACCGCCGTGCCGCTCGTAGACGGCCATGGCGCTGAAGGAGGCCCAGGCGCCGCCATTGCGGAACCAGCTCTCGGGTTGGAGGCTGAGGTCGTCGGGCTGGAGATCCCAGCGCTCCCGCAGAAAGGTGAGGTAATCGGCGGGATTGGTCTGGGGAGCCTGCCAGTGCACCACGGCGAACCGGAGGCCCCGCACCCGGTAGAGCCCGTCGCTGCCCTCCTGGATTTCCTCCTGCAGCAGAAAGGTGCGGAAGCGGTTCGCCACCGCCGATGACTCCTGACGCTCCGGGGCCCCCTCGAGCGGATACTTGCGCAGGTAGAGCTGCCGGGCCCGGGGGAACACAGGCCCCGGTGCCAGGGACAGCAAGGTGGTGAAGGCCTGCTGAAAGCTCATGTCCGCAGGCTGACGGGGGGAAGAGGAGGCCATCGCCGCGTCCGCATGCCGCTGATCCCACCATGACCGCCGATGGCGCCCGTGACCAGGCCGGCCACCGGATCGAGGGCTGGAGGGAATTGGGTTGGACCGCCGCGCCGTCTTGCCCCAGTGTTCGACCTGGTGGAACCAGAAGGGGTGTCAGGGGCGGGGCTTCGTTTCCGGCAGCGGGGCCGGTCTACGTCGCTTCCGCTGCAGACTCCCCATGTCGAAAGAGGAGTCAGATCAGAAAACTGTAGAAGGCAGTCACCAACGAGGCAGTCCGCTGGAACTCTAAGGCGGTTGTTGGCAGGGTGTGCACCACTCCTGCCCCAGCGCTGCATCCGTGAGCAGGATTCAGTACACGGGGCGCGGCCAGATGGCCCGGACCTGCGCGAGGCGCTGCTCGGCCTGGCGCTGCCGTTCCTCGGCCGTGGCGCCATCCAGCAACAGGGTGATGTGGCCGAGCTTGCGGCCGAGGGAGGAGCCCTGTTTGCCGTACCAGTGCAGCCGCGCCTGGGGAAGGCTTGCCAGGGCCTGGCGCTGGTCGTCGTAGGCACTCTCGGAGCGCTCGAAACCGAGCAGGTTCACCATCAGGGCGCCGGGGACCTTCAGCTCCACCTCCCCCATCGGCAGGCCCGCCACGATGCGCGCCTGCTGGGCGAACTGGCTGGTATGGGAGGCCTCGATCGTGACATGGCCGGAATTGTGGGTGCGCGGGGCGATCTCGTTGATCTGCAGACCCTCAGGCCCGTAGAAGAGCTCGATGGAGAGCACCCCCACGTAATCGATGGCGGTGAGCAGCGACACGGCGATGTTGCGCGCGAAGGCCTGCACGGCATGGGGCACGGCGGCGGGGGCGAGCACCCAGTCGCAGACGCGGTGGTGCTGGTGGGTCTGCACCAGGGGGTAGCAGCGCACCTGGCCCTGCTGATCGCGGCACACCAGCTGCGAGAGCTCGAGATCGAAGGCCACGAACCGTTCCACGATCCAGTTGGCGGGATCGACACTCTCCAGCAGGGCCTCCAGGTCACGGGGCTCCCGCAGCACCAGGGTGGCCTTGCCGTCGTAGCCGCCCGTGGCCGCCTTGGCCATCACCGGGTAGGTCCAGCCCTGCGGCAGGGTGGGGCCGCCCATCGGCTGGGCCGCCATGGGGTCGCCCGGCTGAAGCGGATGCTCCTGCTGCGGCTGGGGCGACAGCTCCAAGCCCGAGGGCGCGGCCGCAACGAGATCGGCCAGGGGCAACCAGGCGGGGGCCGGCAGGTTGAGACGCTGCAGCAGCTCCCGCTGGCTGCGCTTGTTGACCAGCGGTTCCAGGGCCCTGAGGCTCGGCACGAACCGCACCCCCTCGGCCTCGAGGACAGCCAGGGCCTCGAGATCGACCCACTCGTTCTCGAAGGTGATCGCCTGGCAGCCGCTGGCCAGCCGGCGGGTGGCCTCACCATCCTGCAGATCGGCCTCCACCACCTGCGCCGCCATCCTCACCGCCGGGTCGTGGCGCGAAGGGGTCTGCACGTCCACGGCGATGCCGAGCTCCTTCGCCGCCCCCGCCAGCATCCAGGCCAGCTGGCCGCCGCCCACCACCCCGATCCGCCGGGCCGTGGCCACCTTCCCGGAGCCATCGGCAGCAGCGGCGGCATCTCCGGCGGCGGCGGCACTGAGCACTTCGACGAGGGAATCGACCATCAAGGGCAGCACGGACGGGGGGCGAGCAGGAACCGCTGGCGTCAGGGCTCCCCCTTGAAGGCATACCAGGCTTCGAGCAGCTGGTAGGCCGCCTGGCGCCGGGACCAGAGGTTGGGATCGCCTCCCTGATCGGGGTGCCACTGAAGCAGGTTACGGCGCCAGGCGGCCCGCACCTGCTGCCACGGGCTTCCGGGCACCACCCCGAGCTCGCCGCAGGCGTCCCGGTAGGCGGGATCCTCGGGAGTGCGGCCGGGCGCCGTCGCCGCCGGCATCCCCGCCGCGGGGGGATAGGCGAACACCACCTGCTCCAGGCGGTCCACCAGCTGCAGAGCCTCCTCGCTGCTGCGCCGGGCAGCGGCGTTCCTCTCCCGGGCCTGCTTGAGCTCAGCGTCCACCTGGGCCACCAGCTCGTCCAGACGGCGTTCCTGCTCATCGGCGCGCTGGCGGGTGTCCTGCCGCATCTGGTCGGCCTGGTGCAGCACCTGCCCGAGCTGCTGGGCCGCCGCCTGGCTGGCCTGCTGGGCCTGCTGGATGTCCTGGCTCAACCGTTCCATGCGGGTGGTGGC
Organism: Cyanobium sp. PCC 7001; assembly: GCF_000155635.1. Taxonomy (NCBI): domain Bacteria; kingdom Bacillati; phylum Cyanobacteriota; class Cyanophyceae; order Synechococcales; family Prochlorococcaceae; genus Cyanobium; species Cyanobium sp. PCC 7001. Next base: position 376,751 of record NZ_DS990556.1, on the reverse strand, counting down.
CGCGTCCGCCAGGTCGGAGGCTTCCTGGCGGGCGGAGCGGGCCGCGGCGAGGGCCTGCTCCACCTCCCGCCGCACGGTGGCGAGATCGCCCTGCTCCACCTGGGCACAGCGCTCCAGCAGCAGCCGGGCCTCGCCCAGCTGCTGCTCCTGCAGTGCCTGCAGCCGCTCCACCTCGCGGCAGGCGCTCTGGGCCGCCTCCAGAGCAAGGGCGGCCTGGCGCCGGCTCTGCACGAGGCTCTCCGGCTGACCGCTGCTGAGGGAAGCAAGCAGCGTGCGGGCCTGCTGGAGCTCGTCCTGCAGGCCCGCCAGCAGGGTTTCCGCCCGGCGTTGGGCCCGTTCGGCGGCCCTGAGAGCCGGGTCGTCGCTGGTGCCGGTCGGGGAGGAGGAGAGGTCCTGCACCTGGCTGAAGGCCTGGTCGCGCTCCCGCTCCGCCTGCAGCAGCCTGGCCTCGAGGACAGCGATCGCCTCGGAGGCACCGGCCGATACCCGTTCCAGCTCCTGCTGGCTCGCCTGGGCCGCGGCCCGGGCGGCCTCCGCTTCCGAGCGGGCCATCTGCACCTGGCGCTGGCTGGACTGCTCCAGATGCTGCAGCTGGGCGGTCGCCGCGGCCGCTTCCGCGCTGGAGCGATCCAGGCCGGAACGGGCTGCGGCGGCGGTGGCGCCGAAACCCAGGCGGGGGCCCGCGGACGACCCAGGACGTTGCCGGGACGGTCGCAGCAGCAGCACGCCAAGGATCGAGAAGGCCACCGGGGACACCAGCACCCAGTAGGTGTCGTTCTGAAGCTCCCGGTTGCCGTCACGGGCGGCCTGCCGGGCCCGCATCACGATCAGTCCACACAGCACCAGCGCCAGCAGGAGGCTCAGCCAGCCGAGCAGCTGTCGCTCCTTGAGGGCCTGGGACGTCCGGGGCTGGGGGCTGCGGGGCTGGGCACTGGGGCCGGGGGATGGGGCCATTGGCGGGAGCGACCCGGTGGCATCACCCTAGGCAGGGCCCAGGGCCAGGTCCACCGCATGAGCGCTCAGGTGAGGCCCCGCTCCCCGGCGAAGGCGAAGCGGATCAGGCTCAGCACCAGCACGATCAGGAACAGGGCCAGCCCAACGGTGCAGGCGTAACTGATCTCGAGTTCGGAGAAGGCCTGGTCGTACACGTAGTACACAAGGGTGCGGGTGGAGTCGGCAGGGCCGCCCTGGGTCATCAGGTACACCTCCTCGAACACCTTGGTGGCCGCGATCGCCGAGATCACCGCCACCAGCGTGAGGTAGGGGCGCAGCAGGGGCAGGGTGATGTCCACGTGCTTGCGCCAGCCCTCGCTGCCATCAAGCGCGGCGGCCTCGTAGAGATCGGCCGAGATGCCCTGCAGGCCCGCCAGGAAGATCACCATGTAGTAGCCCAGTCCCTTCCAGAGGGTGACGAGCATCACCGAGGGCAGGGCCAGCAGCGGCGAGGTGAGGAAGCCGATCGGGCTGAAGGCGTCGCCGAGCAGGGCCGTGAGCCAGCCGTTGATCAGGCCGTTCTCGGCGTAGAGCCAGCGGAAGGCGATCGCCGCCACCACGATCGACACCAGCACCGGCGTGTAGAAGGCGGCCCGGAACCAGTGGATCCCGGGCAGCTGGCGGTTCACCAGCACCGCCAGCGCCAGGGCACCGAGCACGACCGGTGGCACCACACCGATCAGATAGAGGAAGGTGGTGCCCGTGACCCGGAAGAACATCGGATCGGCCAGGAGCCGCCGCACGTTGGCCAGGCCCACGAAGCGCAGGGGCTCGCTCACATCCAGGCCCGCCTGGGTGAAGCTCATCAGCAGCGCCATCGCCGCCGGGATCAGCACCGAGAGGCCGATCAGCACCAGGGCCGGGGCGAGGAAGGCCCAGGCCGCGGCGGTGCTGCGGGAGCTGCTGGGCAAGGTGCTGCTGCGGGAAGACGGGGCCATCGCAGCCACGGGGTTGGAGGCATTCTGGAAGATCCCCCCGCAGCAGCCAGCCCCTTGAGCGCCGTGGTGCCCAGCGAGCCCTCCGCAGACCCCCGGGCCGTGCTGCAGCAGGTGTTCGGCTACCAGGCGTTCCGCGGCCCCCAGGAGGCGATCGTGCGCCATGTGATCGGCGGCGGATCCGGGCTGGTGCTGATGCCCACAGGCGGCGGCAAGTCGCTCTGCTATCAGGTGCCGGCGTTGTGCCGGCCAGGGCTGGCGGTGGTGATCTCACCCCTGATCGCCCTCATGCAGGACCAGGTGGAA